>JAFWEA010000359.1 GCA_017543005.1 Solobacterium sp.
GTTGAAGGCCTGCCGATCCAGCATGAAACAGAATTCGGCGGGGTCTATATCGAGATGTCCATTGACGATTTCAATGAACTCGGGTTTGTCTATGGCGACAGCGTCAAGGTCGAGTTTTCCAACGGGTATACCCTGGAAGACATTCCGTATTACAACGGCTACTATGTCGATGCCGGAGAACCGCTGCTGATCGCATATCCGGGCTATGACTATATCAAGGCGGCGGTCAATTACGGTGAGGATCTCTGGGAGACCGGCAACCTGTACGCCGTACAGATTCCGAGTCTCTATGTCCAGGCAGGCCTGGATGAGCACTGCACGGCCAGTGTTTATCTCAATGAGCACGGCAAATATGCGGATACCCAGATGGCCCGGGATATTCATTACTATGATGAGCGGGAACGGT
Source organism: Solobacterium sp. (assembly GCA_017543005.1). GTDB lineage: Bacteria > Bacillota_I > Bacilli_A > Erysipelotrichales > Erysipelotrichaceae > Bulleidia. The sequence continues at coordinate 407 of JAFWEA010000359.1, forward strand.
ATCCCAGTGACGAGGTGTTTGCCAATTTCAGAAACTTCCGGATGGGCAGGATCAGGGAAAATACGCTGTACCGTTCTGCATCCCCGTGTGACAACCAGCATAACCGGGCTGCCTATGTGGACCGTCTGATCGCCGCGGCAGGCATCAGGTGCATCCTGAACCTGTCGGACAATGAGGTGAAAATCGAGAGATATATCAATGCGGATGATTTTGACTCGCCGTATTTCCTGTCTCTCTATGAGAGCGACAATGTCATTCCGCTGGCCATGAACATGAACTTCACTTCCGATGAATTCACGCGGAAACTCGCTTCCGGACTGGCCGCCATGGCCGAGAAGGAAGGACCGTATCTGATTCACTGCACGGAAGGCAAGGACCGGACCGGCTTTGTCTGCATGCTGCTGGAGGCACTGGCCGGGGCAAAGTATCAGGAGATCGTAGATGACTACATGCTCACCTATGACAACTATTACGAAATCACAAAGGAGTCCGATCCGGTCAAATACGATGTCATTCTGGACAAGAATCTTGTGGCCATGATCAAGGTGATTGTCGGGGATGACAGTGTGGATATCACGACCTGCGATCTTTCGGCATACGCAAGAAACTACCTGCTCAAAGCCGGAATGACAGAGGAACAGATCGATCTGCTGCTTTCCCGGATCACGGAATAGCAGCCGGTCTGCTTAGATCCGAACGGAGCACATTCCTGGAAAATCAGGACACTGAAAAAGGAGATGGTGATATGGCTTTTGACTACAAAAAAGAATATAAAGAATACTACATGCCAAAGAACAAACCGGCCATCGTGACAATTCCGTGCATGAACTATATTGCCGTCCGCGGCAGCGGTGATCCGAACGCCGAAGACGGAGAATACAAGCAGGCTATCGGTCTTTTATACGGAATTGCCTTCACGATCAAGATGAGCAAAAAGACAGATCACCGGATTGAAGGATATTTTGACTATGTGGTGCCGCCGCTGGAAGGTTTCTGGTGGCAGGACGGCGTCACAGGAGTCGACTATGCCCACAAGGAAAACTTCAAATGGATCTCCGTCATCCGACTGCCTGATTTTGTAACGAAAGAAGATTTCGCCTGGGCCGTCAGGGAAGCTACGGAAAAGAAGAAACAGGACTTCTCAAAGGTGGAATTCTTTACCTATGATGAAGGGCTCTGCGTGCAGTGCATGCACCTCGGGCCGTATGATGATGAGCCTGCAACGGTGGAGATGATGCACCGTTTCATGGAAGCGCAGGGGTATGAACTCGATATTACGGACCGGCGATTCCATCATGAAATCTATTTGAGCGATGCGAGAAAGACTGCTCCGGAGAAGCTGAAGACGGTCATCCGGCATCCTATCAGGTTAAAGGAGAACTGATCATATGGAGTACATCAGATTGACAAAGGAAAATCTGGAAAAAGAGCATATCTGCTGTGCAATCTCCGGCAATAATGATGTGCAGGTATTATCGAAAAAGGCATGGCTGGCAGACAGGCTGGATGAGGGCCTTGTCTTTCTTAAAAGTGTTGAGCGGGGCAAGTGCTTTATTGAGTATATTCCGGCGGAGTCCGCATGGATCCCGGTTAATGCCGACGGTTATATGTACATTGACTGCCTGTGGGTATCCGGTTCCTTAAAAGGGCACGGATACTCTGCGGATTTACTGGACGCCTGTATCAGAGACAGTAAAGAGAAAGGAAAGAAGGGACTGTGCATCCTGGCTGCTGCGAAAAAGAAGCCGTTCCTGGCTGATCCGAAGTATCTGAAACACATGGGATTTGCTGTATGTGATGAGGCTGATAATGGTATTCAGTTGTGGTATCTGCCGTTTTTGACGGAGGCAGAAAAGCCGCGGTTCAGGGAATGCGCAAGACACCCTCATAATAGTGAAAAAGGATATGTGCTGTATTACACCAGCCAGTGCCCGTTCAACGCGAAATATGTACCGGTGCTGGAACAGACAGCCAGGGAGAATGGTATCCGGTTCCGGGCAGTTCATATCGAAAGCAGGGAACAGGCACAGAACGCCCCGACTCCGGTCACAAACTACGCCCTCTTCCATGACGGGGAGTATATTACGAACGAGCAGATGAATGACAAGAAATTCCTGAAACTTGTGAAGGGATAGGAGACTCATATGGCATCAACAAAACAATACCTGGACTTTATCCTGGAACAGCTGTCTGATCTCGATGCGATCAGTTACCGGGCAATGATGGGAGAATACATCATCTACTATGACGGCAGGATCGTCGGCGGGATCTATGATGACCGCTTCCTGGTGAAGCCGACAAAGTCGGCAAAAGCGATGATGCCGAATGCCCATATGGAACTGCCGTATGAAGGCGCAAAGGAGATGCTGCTGGTTGACAATGTGGACAGCAGGGAGTTTCTGAAAGAACTGCTGGAAGCGATGTATCCGGAACAGCCAGCCCCGAAGAAAAGATAGTCCGGTCACAGCCGGAAGATTCTGACACATTATGAAAGACGTTTGATTACTGCATCAGGCAGGGAATAAAACGTCTTTTTTTCTGATTTGAAGTCGTTATGAAGATGCAGATGATTTTTCCTATATTGACATCGTGTCAGAATACGATTACAATAACTATGCTGACATCGTGTCAGAATAAATGAAAATGATGAGGATCAGAAGATGAGAAAAGTTACACCGGAACAGATTGCCCTGAAAAGAGAAGAGATCATCAATGCCTGTGAACAGCTTTATCGAACGATGAGCTTCCGGGAGATCACCCTCAAGGACATCAGCACGATCACTTCGTTTTCCCGGCCGACAATCTATAACTACTTTGAGACAAAGGAAGAAATCTTTCTGACTTTGTTCCAGCGGGAATATGACCGGTGGAATGAAGAACTGACCGCCATCCTGAATGACAATGAGAAGCTGACAAAAGCGGAACTGTCCGAGAAGATGGCGGCTTCCCTGGCCGGGCGGGAACAGCTGCTGAAGCTGCTTTCCATGAACAACTACGATATGGAAGCCAACAGCCGGCAGGAACTGCTTACCACGTTCAAGCAGTCCTATGGCAGATCGATGCATCTGATGTGCATGCTGGTGGAAAAGTTCTGCCCGGATATGACCGTGGCGGACATTCAGAACTTCATCTATATCTTCTTCCCGTTTATGTTCGGTATCTGGCCATACACCGCTGTGACGGAAAAGCAGAGGATTGCAATGAAAGATGCCGGCATCAGCTATGTGTATCAGACCGTTTTTGAACTGACTTACAGCTGCCTGATCCGGCTGCTGGGTGAGTGAAAAACGGCTTATAAAACAGACAAGAAAAGGAGACAGAACAGAATGGCAAGCAGAACATTAGTGGCGGTATTCTCCGCCAGCGGCGTCACCAGAACAGTCGGTGAGGCGATTGCCCGGGTGGCCGGTGCGGATTTCCATGAGATTGTACCGAAAGAAGAATATACGGCGGCAGATCTGGACTGGATGAACCGGAAGAGCCGCAGTTCCGTTGAAATGAACAATCCGGCAGCCAGACCCGAGATCGCCGGTGATCCCCTGGATATGGCTGCGTATGACACGATCTTTGTCGGTTTCCCGATCTGGTGGGGCGTGGCGCCGAGAATCATTGAAACCTTCCTGGAAAGTTATGACTTTTCCGGCAAGAAGATCATCCCGTTTTGCACCTCCGGCGGCAGCGGGGTCGGGCACAGCGATACAGCCCTGCACAAGAATGTAAGCGGTGATGTCAGCTGGGCTAAGGGCAGGCAGATCAACCGGCCGAATGAAGCGGAAATCCGCCGCTGGCTGGACGAAGTGCTGTAAAGAGGCAGGATATGCTGAAGGATAAGAAGTGCATTGATTTTCATGCCCACCCGGTGACGGATGCGTTCCGGGCTGCCATGAGTGACCTTGGCATTGATCCGCTGGCGGAGGACGGCTTTTCGCTGCCGCAGTGGAGCGCGGAAGATCATCTGGCCTTCATGAAAGATGCCGGGATTGATTATGCCGTTTTATCTGCACCGGTGCCGCATATCTATAACGGCGATGGTGCCAAGGCGGCTGCAGCAGCCCGGAAAATCAATCAGGAGACAGCGGCAATCGTCAGACAGAACCCGGATCAGTTTGCCTTTGCGGCCCTTGTACCGCTGCCGGATATTGCAGGGACACTGGCCGAAACAGCCTATGCGCTGGATGTGCTCGGCGCTGCCGGTCTGAAGGTCGCAACCAACATGGGCGGCATCTATCTTGGTGATCCGCTTCTGGATCCGGTCATGGCGGAATGGAACCGGCGCAGGGCACTGGTGATCATTCATCCCTGCCGGGCCAGACTGCGGCCGGAAAACGTCATTACCGGTACGGTTGCGGCGATCTACGAATATCCGGCTGATACGACAAGAGCCGTACTGAACATGATGGCCAACCGCATCATGACAAGGTTTCCGGACATCCGCTGGGTGGTTCCGCACTGCGGCTCGTTCCTGCCGTATATGCTGCAACGGTTTACCGGGGTCTCGGGGATCCTGGCTTCGATGGGCATGATGGAAACGGTGGATGTGAAGGCAGAGTTTGAAAAACTGTATTTCGATATTGCAGGTGATCCCGAGCCGGTTCATCTGGAGATGCTGCGGATGGTTGCGGCCGACGATCATATTGTTTACGGCAGTGATTTTCCGCATTCTCCGGCCCGGGTCATAACGGCAAAGAAACAGCACTTTGACGCAAACGGAGAATATGCCGGCATCCGGGAGAAAATCTACGGCGATAATGCGCTGCGGCTGCTGAAAGGGGCAGAATGATGAAGTATACAAAAATCGGCAATTCTGATCTGAATGTATCCCGGATCTGCCTTGGCTGCATGGGTTTCGGTGATCCCGGCCGGGGTCAGCACAGCTGGACCATTGATGAAGAACATACCAGGGAGATCATGAAGCGCTCTCTGGAACTTGGTGTTAATTTCTTTGATACGGCGATTGCCTATCAGAGCGGTACCAGCGAGCAGTATGTCGGCCGGGCCCTCAGGGATTTTGCAAAACGTGACGATGTGGTTGTCGCAACCAAGTTCCTGCCGCGGACGCAGGAAGAGATCGAAAAGGGCATCAGTGGGCAGCAGCACATCGAAAACATGATCAATACGAGCCTGCAGAATCTTGGTATGGACTATATTGATCTGTATATCTATCACATGTGGGACTGGCAGACGCCGCTCTATGACATCATGGATGGTCTGAACCGGGTCGTAAAAGCCGGCAAGGCAAGATACATCGGTATTTCCAACTGCTATGCCTGGCAGCTGGCCAAGGCAAATGCCCTGGCAGAGAAGGAAGGATTCGCGAAGTTTGTGTCCATCCAGGGTCACTACAATCTGATCTTCCGGGAAGAAGAACGGGAAATGGTCTCGTACTGCACGGAAGAGAATATTGCCCTGACCCCTTACAGTGCACTGGCAGCCGGACGGCTTTCCAGAAAGCCGGGCATCGGGGGCACAAAGCGGGCCGAGGAAGACAGCTATGCGAAGTTCAAGTATGATGCCACGGCAGAACAGGATAACGTCATTATCAGCCGGGTTGATGAACTTGCGGAAAAGCATGGTGTGAGCATGACGGAAGTGTCACTTGCCTGGCTGCTCACAAAGACAGCGTCACCGGTCGTCGGGGCAACCAAAGTCCATCATATCGAAGGAGCCGCAAAGGCAGTGGATCTGGTCCTGACCCCGGAGGAGATCCTTTATCTGGAAGAACCGTATGTGCCGCATCCGCTGGCCGGGGTGATGGCCCAGAACAAGCCCGCATCCGCAAAGGAAAAACACGTCTGGTCCACAGGGGATCAGAAGATCGGAAAGTAACAGGAGGACACAGCAAATGGCAGAAAAGATTGTCCAGACCGCCGGCCGTAACCAGTTGGGGGAATTTGCCCCGATGTTCGCCCATCTCAATGATGATGTGCTCTTCGGCGAAGTCTGGAATGAGGAAGCAATTGATATCAAGACAAAATGCATTATTACCGTAGTTGCCCTGATGGCTTCGGGGATTACGGATTCTTCTTTGACATATCATCTGCAGAACGCGAAGGCTCATGGTGTGACAAAGAAAGAAATTGCCGCCATTATCACCCATGTGACGATGTATACCGGCTGGCCGAAGGGCTGGGCCGTGTTCCGCCAGGCCAAGGAAGTCTGGGCTGAGGAATGATGATGAGAAAAACAGAAAAGCTGATTGCAATACTGGCGGCAGGCATGTTCCTTTCGGGGCTGACAGCCTGCACCGGCAGTACGGCCGCCGGCACCCCGGATACAAAGCCGGGAGAAACAGCCGCTTCTGAAGCTGCCGGCACCCCGGATGAGGGAACAGAAGAAGGCGGTGTACTGGTTGCCTATTTCTCGGCTACCGGGACCACAAAGGGCGTTGCCGAAAAGATTGCCTCCGTGACCGGCGGGGATCTCTATGAAATTCTGGCCGCTGAACCTTATACGGCCGATGATCTGAATTATAACGACAGGAACAGCCGGTCCACAGCAGAACAGAATGATAAAAATGCCCGTCCGGAAATCGGCAGTGAAGACATCTCTTTGGAAGGATATACAACAATTTACCTTGGCTTTCCGATCTGGTGGGGTGAAGAACCGCGTATTCTGGACACCTTTGTGGAAAAATACAGTTTTGAAGGAATCACAGTGATTCCGTTCTGCACCTCCGGCAGCAGCGGTATCGGCAACAGCGGTACCAATATGGAAGCCCTGTCCGGCAGCGGCACCTGGCTGGAAGGGAAACGCTTCAGCGCGGATGTCTCCGAAGCGGATCTGCAGGCCTGGATCAGCAGTCTGCAGTAATTCCCTGATCGTATCGAAAAAGAATAACAGGAGGAAATCGTATGCTGGAGATCGGCTTTGTCAGAAGCCCGAACGCCAGATAGGAATTCTTAAAGAGCAGACAAAATATGTTGCGTCCGCTCTTTTTTATATTCTAAAGTGAAAGTAACAGGGAATCGGAACCGGTACGGGACCGGGGTAAGAAATCA
>JAFWEA010000360.1 GCA_017543005.1 Solobacterium sp.
CCACTTCAGCCTGCGGGATGAGGAAGTGCGCACGGAAATGCGGGTCCGGGGTGAGATGCGGCAGCTGCGCAAACAGTACGATCCGGCTTTTTTCCGGTATCTGATGTACCGGGCGGATCTGGATGTGACCAATGTGCTGGAGCCGCAGACCGGCCGCTTTGAGACCGAAGTTGACGGCCAGGTGCTGGCCCTGCGGTTTGCGGTTGTTTCCAGCTTCCGGATTACCAGCGGGGTCCTGCGGATCCTCAACAACCACGGCACCATTGCCCTCGGTGCACTATCAGCCGACCCGGCCCAGGAAGAATGGTTCCGGGATATCACCCGCCACCGCAGCGGTCTCTATGTCTTCAGCGGCCCGACCGGATCCGGCAAGACAACCACGCTGTATGCCATTCTGGATCACGCTGCTCACAAGAAGATCTATACCCTCGAGGATCCGGTGGAGGTCTACTCGGAAAAATATGTTCAGCTGCAGGTCAACGAAAAGCAGAATCTCAGCTATGCGGACGGCATCCGGCAATTGATGCGACACGATCCGGACATCATCATGATCGGTGAGATCCGGGACGGAACGGCAGCCCGCATGGCAGTGCGCTCGGCTCTGACCGGGCATCTGGTGGTTACCAGTCTGCACAGTTTCTCCTGCCAGGGCGCCATCCGCCGGCTGATTGAGCTGGGTGTACCGGCCTACCAGCTGCAGGATGTGCTGGAAGGCGTCTCCTGTCAGCGGCTCTATGACACGGCTGACGGCGGCCACATCGGGGTTTATGAAATTATGGACAGATCGGAGGTGAAGCACTATTTCGCTCATGGCACGACAACAGACGCGTTTGTCCCGCTGGCTGTCAAGCTGGAAGAAGCCGTGGCCCGCGGCCTGGTCAGTCCGGATCAGGCGGCGGCAGACCTTGATTGACACGCTGGATCTTGAAGGTCTCATCCGGCTGATGGAAAGCGGTTTCTCCCTGACCGACAGTATGGACCTGATCGAGCAGAAACATAACCGGGAAGCCTTTGCGGCCATCCGCAATGAACTGGAACAGGGCCGTGCGCTGGACAGTTTCTTTCCTGCTTATCTGCCGAAAAAGTGCCGGGTGTATGCGGAAGGTTTCCTGCACTGGCTGCCCTTTCAGACCGCCCTGTCACTGGCCTTTGAAATGAGTTCCTCCGAACAGAAGCTGCGTCATGAAGTTGTCCGGCAGCTGGCGTATCCGATCCTGCTGCTGGCCGGGACGATCACCGGCATCCTGCTGTTTTCCCGGTACTGCTTTCCGCCGATCATCACCATGATGTCCGGCTTCCATGTGCCGCTGGACAGCTTCGTCATCCTGCAGAAGACAGCCGCCCTGACCGGCTTCATCGGCCTTGGCATCATGCTGGGGTGCCTCATCATCACAGGGCTGATCCAGAATCCGGCCAGACGGATCAGGGCGTATGAAACATTGCTGAAATACATTCCTGATTCCCTCTGGACCGAATATGAATCGATTGTCTTTGTGCGCTTCTTCAGCCAGTGCCTGGCCCGGAAGATATCCACCCGGCAGGCCATGGAGCTGCTGCAGAACATGGCCCACCGGCCGATCACCGCCCATATCGCTGCCGTGCTCAACACATCGCTGAACCGGGGTGATCCGTTTGTGCAGGCCGCCTCGACCCCGCTGCTGGAATCAGCCCTGCTGCGGTTCATCCGGATCGCGGCCTCTGGAGCCGGCATGGAGGCCATGCTCAGCGGCTATCTGGAAACCGCCGGGGACCGCCTGAACCGCCGCTGCCGCCGGCTGACCCGGGCAATGCAGCTGGTGGCCTATGTCCTGATCGGACTGATCGTCATCATGATGTATCAGATCCTGCTGCTGCCCCTTTCCATCATGACAAACCTATAGGAGGTATCGAACATGAAAACATTGCGAAAAGGCTTTACCCTGCTGGAAATGGTCATTGTCGTCACGATCATTTCCATC
>JAFWEA010000361.1 GCA_017543005.1 Solobacterium sp.
TGAAGCCGAGGCAGTCACACGCCGTTAACGGCAGGTCATAGTTGCCGGTCTGGATGCGCAGGCTGTCCGTGCTGCATTCCGCAAACCAGCAGTTGCCGCCGGCTGAAACCCCGCACATGACCTTGCCGGCTTCCCAGGCCTCACGCAGCACCGCGTCAAAGCCGGTTTCCCGCCACAGTTTGATCATGTTCATGGTATCGCCGCCGCCTTCATAGATGATATCGGCCCAGCCAATCATTTCCCGGACAGTTTCAGGATCTGTCAGCTGATCACTGTACAGGGTCCGGCACGGGCAGCCGTACAGATCGGCGTAGATGGCTTTCATAACCGCAAAGTAACCATCCTGACGTTCCCGCAGTGAGGCATGGGCCAGCAGGAGATAGTTGGGATGTTCTTTCCCGGTCAGCCGGATGATTTCCTGATCCATGGCGCCGGTCTCATAGGCTGATTTTGTTCCGTCTGATTTGATGTAACCGTTGTCGCCGCCGCCGATCGCCACAATTTTACCTGTCATGGGTTCTCTCCTCCCTCTCTTCTGTTTTTTTCATTATAAACAGCTTCTTCTCCGGATTGTACAAAAGAAAGAAGAACAGATCCGCTCTGTTCTTCCCGGTTATTTACGCTTTGTTTTCACCGCTGTTCTCAGCCGGTTTCTCATCCGTTTTCAGGATTTCCCGGTTCCGCTGCCGGCGGAAGGGAGAAGGCTGTTTCCGCTCCGGAGTCATTCCTTTCCTTGCGTCGTTTTTTCTGATGAACTTCCGCAGCAGCCAGGCACACGGAATGATGATCACCAGCCACGGCAGGATGTGAATGATCAGGAACAGCAGGCTTTCCAGCAGCCAGAGGAAACTGTTCCAGCTGGAACGGAAGGCGTTCTGCAGGCGGTTCAGGAAGGTGCCGGTCCGCTGGCCCTCAGGCGTCGGTGTATATTCCAGTACTTCCCGGACATTGAGGTAGACAGTAGAATAACTGACATCGGTATCCATGGAACTCTTGTAGCTGCGCTTCTGGTTCAGTTCGGTCTGCACTTCCGTCAGGCGCTGCTCGATCATGATCATATCCTCGATCGTCTCGGCCTGATCCATCATTTCCAGCAGCCGGGTCTCCTGTTTCTCCAGGGCCGCAATAGCCGTGTCATTGTCATTGTACCGACGGGAGATGTTTTCCACGTTGGTGGTCCGGCTGGTCACTTTGCCGGAACCGCTCATATCATCCAGGAATGCCTCAAAGGATTCCGTCGGGATCCGCACCGTCATGTTCAGGGCACAGGTGCCCCGGGTTGTGGCGCCGCTGTTGTACCAGGTGCGGTCATTGTCATACTGCTCCTCGGCTTCCACAATACCGTTATAGGAACGGATTCTCTCCTTGATATTCTTTACCGTTTCGGCATATTCCAGCGTTTCAATCGAAAGGGATCCCCGGTAGACCATCTTTTCCTGGCTCAGGACCGGGGCAGCGCCGCTGTCCTCAGCAGCCGGCGCCGGCATATACGCTTCTTCATCGGCGGTTTCCTTGTATTCATAATCGGCAATCCCGTAGGCTTCCGCCGGGGCCGCATTGCCTGAATTGTAGGATACATAGTCGGATGAACCACCGGATGAACATCCGGCTAGGCTCACTGAAAGGACTGCTGCGGCGAGCAGAAATCTCAACTGATTCTTCATGATGACCCCTTTCTGCCTGAAGGCTTATTTCAGGCTTTCAAGAAACTGTTCGATCCGGCCGCAGGCTGTCTTCAGTTCCTGCAGGCTGTAGGCATAGGAGATTCTGACAAAGCCTTCCCCGCTGGCGCCGAACGCCGTACCGGGGATGACGCAGATCGCCTGTTCCTGCAGCAGCCTGACACAGAAGTCATAGCTGGACAGGCCGGTAGAGGTGATATTGGCAAAGACATAGAATGCCCCTTCAGGCAGGGGTGTATGCAGCCCCATGCGGTTCAGCTGTGCGGTCAGATAATTGCGCCGGCTTTCAAAGGCCTGCACATGTGTATCAATATCCCGGTCGCTCTTCGGTGACACCGCCTCGATGGCCGCAAACTGGGCCGGGGTGGCCGGGCCGACCGTGGAATATTGGTGAATGTTGTTCATGGTCAGGATCAGTTCCGGATCCGCCAGCATGTATCCCAGCCGCCAGCCGGTCATGGACCAGGCCTTGGAGAACCCGCTGACAATGATCAGCTGGTCCCTCAGCTCTTCGATACAGGCGATGGAGAACGGCTTCTGTCCGTAAACCAGTTCCAGATAGATTTCATCGGCAACGACGATGACGTTGTACTGTTTCAAAAGCGGAGCGATTTCCTCATAGTCCTCGCGGGTCATGACCCCGCCGGTCGGATTGCTGGGATAGTTGAGAATGATCATCTTGGTCTTCTCGTTCAGCACCTTCCGCAGGTTTTCGGCCCTGACCTTGAAACCGTCTTTTTCTTCCAGTTTCAGATAGACCGGGGTCGCTCCCGTCAGGATAACCGAGGGTTCATAGGCCACATAGCCCGGGTCCAGGATGATGCATTCATCCCCCTTCTGCAGGAAGGACCGGCAGGCCAGATCGATGCCTTCGCTGGCCCCGACCGTCACCATGACGTTGTCGCCCGTATAGCCTTCCGCCCCGAAGCGGCGCTCATAGTAGGCCGCAATGCCGCTGCGCAGCTGGGCAAAGCCAAGGCTCGGCGGGTAGTAGGTACGCTCCCGTTCGATGGCATAGATGCCTTCTTCGCTGATATGCCACGGGGTCGGGAAATCCGGTTCGCCGACGCTCAGGGAGATGACATTGGGCGTATCCATAGCCATGGCGAAGAACTGCCACAGCAGGGATGGCCGCAGCCCCCTGACGTTCTCGTTGAGTCTGTCCTGAATGCTCATGGCTCCACCAGCTGGCGCTCATCAGCACGCTTTCCTTCTTCCAGAATCCGGCCTTCAATCTTGTACTGCTTCAGCTGCAGGCAGGTGACCGTAGCCGTTACGCCTTCAATCGGGGCCAGCTTGCGGGCCACAAAATCAGAGACATCCCGCATCGTTGTACCTTCGATGAAGACAAAGAATTCACTGGTGCCGCTCATCAGATACAGACTGGTCACCTCCGGATAACGCGCAATCCGGCTGGCA
>JAFWEA010000362.1 GCA_017543005.1 Solobacterium sp.
ATAAGTGAATTCCCTCTGTTTCCAGAAAGGTACGCAGTTCCTTTGTCATGACCGTACCGACATCAGGCCCGCATACCCGCACCGTACGCCCGTCGCGGTAGATGAGCAGCACCTGCCAGGCCTCCCCTGCTTCATCCTGCAGTCCTTCAAGATGATCCAGGATGGTTTCTGCCGTGCTGACGGGCAGCTGCAGGCTGCGCTGCACCCGACCACAGCCTTGCAGAAGACAGGAAAAGACCCCGTTGGGCCGGATGATCAGCGTGTCCCTGCCCTGCTCTGTATCGATCAGGATCATGCCCTGTTTCAGCATTCTGTCCATTGTTTTCTCCTGCAAGCGTTTTACTGCTTTCACTATAGCAGAAAGCACAGGCAATCCTCTTGATTATTATTTATATAGTTCGTATAGTTACCCTTGTGTTTGGAGGTAGGAAGATGAGTGTCATGCAGAAACTGTTCCGGCCCGTGGATATGACCAAGGGGGATCCGGTCAAGAATATCATTCAGTTTGCCATCCCGATGTTGCTGGGGAACATCGCCCAGCAGTTATATAACACCGTTGACAGCATCATTGTCGGCCGCTATGTCGGGGACAACGCGCTGGCGGCGGTCGGCAGTGCCGGTCCGATTCTGAATCTGATGCTGGTGCTGTTCATGGGAATTTCCACCGGTGCTTCGATCATGGTTGCCCAGTACTTCGGGGCCCGGCAGCGGGAGAATCTTTCCCGGACCATCGGGGCCTGCATGTCGCTGACCCTGATTGCCTCGGTGATCATCATGGTAATCGGTCCGGTTGTATCAAGACCGCTGCTGCGGGTGCTGAATACGCCGGAGTCCATCATCGGCTGGTGTCAGTCGTACCTCACGATCATCTTCCTGGGCATTGCCGGCGGCGGTTACTACAACATCCTGGCCGGTGTGCTGCGGGGTCTGGGTGATTCGGTATCGGCCCTGATCTATCTGCTGGTTGCGACCATTCTGAATATCGTTCTGGACTGGACCTTCGTTGCCAAGTTCGGCATGGGTGTGCCGGGTGTTGCCTGGGCCACCATCATTGCCCAGTTCATCTCCGCCCTGCTGTCCATCCGCAAACTGACAAAAATGACCGACCTCTTTGATATGAAGAAGGAATACCTGAATCCGAAGAACCGGTTCTCCAAAGACCTGATCCGGCTGGGCCTGCCGTCCGGCATCACCCAAGCCATCTTCTCGATGTCCATGATTATCGTGCAGTCCCTGACCAACAGTTTCGGTGAGATGTACATCGCGGCCAATGTCATTGTCATGCGCATCGACGGCTTCGTCATGATGCCGGCCTTCTCCTTCGGCAGTGCCATGACCACCTTCGCCGGTCAGAACATCGGCGCCAAACGCATGGACCGGGTCGATGAAGGCACAAAGAAAGGCACCTTGACGGCCATGGGCGTATCGGCAGTGCTGACGGTGATCATCCTGCTGTTCGGCAGATACCTGATGGCGATCTTTACCAAGACAGAAGCCCTGATCAATCTGAGCAATACGATGATGCGGATCCTGGCCGTCGGGTACATTGCCATGGAAGTGACGCAGTGCCTTTCCGGCATCATGCGCGGGGCCGGTGACACGATGACCCCGATGTGGATCTCCCTGATCAATACCGTTGCCATCCGGGTGCCGCTGGCCTATATTCTGGTCGGGCTCAGCAAGACCCCGGAGCTGCCCCAGGGCAACTGCCTGATGATGCAGGTGTCCCTGCTGGCGACCTGGGTCATCGGGGCCCTGATGACCTTTGCGGCCTTCAAGCACGGCAAGTGGCGCAGCAAGGCCATGTCGGCCCGATAACAGAACAAAAATGCGGATCTCCGGATCATCCCGGACATCCGCTTTTTTTCCTTTCAGGACCTGTCAGTCCTTTTTCTCCGCATTGATCGGCGTCATTTTGATAATGCCTGCCTTGAGCATCAGCGGGGCCGACCACCGACAGCCGGAACCAGGCCCGAATCTTGCCACAAAGGCGGTTTCAATCCCGGCGATCCCCTTTTTCACCGTGAAACCGGCATCTTCCAGGGCCTTGATCAGCACTTCCGCCGATTTGTACTCGCGGAAGCCCGGTTCAGCGAAGGACCAGACTAGCTGATTCATGAACGCGATCAGATCCTTGCGGTCTTCGGCCGCATCCATGATCAATTTCAGATCATCCATTTCTTTTCCCCCCCTTTTCGTTCTTTAAGCAACAAAAAATTACTATATGTCATAAGATGATTTTTCATAATCGTAAAAGCAATTTATTTTCTTGATTATAAGTAAAACTGTATATACTTTGTAAAAATGATATTCTTATTCGTATTTTATTATCAGGATGTCATCCACCGGGATCTTTTCCCCTTCCACTGAGGTCAGAATCCGTCTGGTCTGATCGAATTTCTGGATATGCAGACGCTCTGTCCGGGTTTCCCCGCCCTGTTTGCGCGGGTCTTCGCAGAACCACGTCACCATCACCGACGGCTGCTCGGCCAGATGGGCCGCAATGTACTGCAGGGCGGCGTTGATCTCTTCCTGTTCCCCTTCGCTGAGTTCCGGGCGCTGTGAGGTCAGGCGGGCGGTTTCATCAATGGCTTCTTCATACCCGGTCAGGGCCGAGAACGGGGCGAACTGGGCCGCCCGGTCGAGCCTGGCCATGGACCGGCGGGAAGATTTCGGTCTTGGCATATCGAGCATATCGGCATACTGTTCGAACTTTTTCATGCCTTATGCCCTCCGATCTGCCGGTTGCGCTCCCGTCCCGTGGCGCCTTCCTTCATGCTGGTGCCCTTGATCACGGCATTCTTGCCATAGCGGGCCCGGATTTCCAGCAGTGCTTCCTGCACATGCTTTTCCTTCTCCAGCGCTTCGTTTTCCGCCTGCAGGCTGTCATCAGTCTTTTTCGGGTCACTGAACAGATCGAACTGTTCGATCTGGACCCTGTCTTTGGCCCGGCTGGCCGGAATAACGTTGATGGCTGTGACCCCGATGCGCCGGATCAGCAGCTTCGGGTTGACGATCTTTTCGTACAGCTTCATGACGGCGTCGATCATCAGCCTGGTCGAAGCACTCAGCCGGCCCAGGTCCGCGGTGCCATGGGCATGTTTCGGGACTGCCTTGCCATACCAGTCAGAAGAGATATCGCCCTGATAACCGCTCAGATCACTGGCCGCGTCATAGCTGATGGTCAGCACCACCTGGTCGGTGACCAGTCCCTTGGCAAACAGATCCAGGCTAAGTGCCTCGGTCATCTCCCGGACAACGACGGCAGCCTTGTCGTATTCATACGGACTCATGAGCACCTGACCGCTGCCCACGCTGTTGGCCGATGGCCGGTAGCGCTTGATGTCCGCCATGGTGCAGGGTTCCACGCCCCAGGCATGATCAATCAACAGTTCCGCATTGATGCCGAACAGCTTGAACAGCAGTGCTTCGTTGAGTACATCGGTATCTTTCCCAAGTGAACAGCGGGCCACGTCACCCATGGTCGTCATGCCGTATTCGTGCAGTTTTGCGGCATAGCCCCGCCCGACCCGCCAGAAGTCCGTCAGCGGTTCATGGGTCCACAGCTGTTTCCGGTATTCCCTCTCATCCAGTTCGGCAATCCGCACCCCGTCTTCATCCGCCGGCATGTGCTTGGCCACGATATCCATGGCCACCTTTGCCAGGTACATGTTGGTGCCGATGCCGGCCGTGGCGGTAATGCCGGTGGTCCGCAGCACATCCCGCACCATCAGGAGTGCCAGCTCATGGGCACTGACATGGTAGGTATTGAGATACGGGGCGGCATCGATAAACACTTCATCGATGGAATAGACGTGGATATCCTCCGG
>JAFWEA010000363.1 GCA_017543005.1 Solobacterium sp.
CCGAAGCCAGGGCCCGGGCAATGCCCAGACGCTGCCGCTGGCCGCCGGAGAATTCATGCGGCACCCGGTACTTGAGTTCCGGATCCAGTTCCACCAGGCGGAACAGCTCATCCACCCGCCGGTCATATTCTTCCCTTGTCTTTGTCAGCCCGTGAATCCGCAGGGCTTCCCCGACAATCGACTCGGCGGTCTGGCGCGGATCCAGGGATGAGAACGGATCCTGGAAGACCATGGCCGCATCCTTGCGGAACATGCCGAGATCTTTTTCTTTCAGATGGGTAATATCGGTACCGTTGAAGATGATTTCGCCTTCATCCGGTTCATAGACCCGCATGATGCACCGCGCCAGGGTGGACTTGCCGCAGCCGCTCTCGCCGACGATGCCCAGGGTCTCCCCGCGATGCACCTTGAACGATACATTCTCCAGGGCGTGCACACTGCCGGTCTTGCGCTGGAAGATGCCGGAGGTCACCGCAAACCGCTTGGACAGGTGCCGGACTTCCAGACAGACTTCATCGCTGATGTGCTTGACCGGTGCCTTCCGGTTTTCTTCGCCCATCTGTTCCCGGGCGGTGCGGATTTCTTCCCCGCTCAGCCAGCAGGCGGTCATATGGCCGGGTGAGACTTCCTTCAGCTGCGGTACCGCTTCTGCTTTGCACTTTTCCTGCCGGTACGGGCAGCGGTCATAGAAGGCACAGTACGGCGCCCGGTTTGCCGCATCCGGCAGAAGGCCGTCAATCGGGATCAGCACCCGGTCTTTCGGGTCATTGATGCGCGGAATGGCATTGAGCAGGCCGATCGTATAGGGATGTTCCGGCTGATGGAACAGTTCCCGGGTCGGGGCCGTCTCCACCACACTGCCGGAATACATGACATAGATGCGCTCGGCATATCTGGCCACCACACCCATGTTGTGGGTCACGATGATCACCGCGATGCCCTGGGTCCTGGCCATCTCCTTGAGCATTTCCAGAATCTGGGCCTGGATCGTCACGTCCAGCGCGGTTGTCGCTTCGTCCGCAATCAGTACATCCGGATTGCCGGCCAGGGCAATCGCAATCATGATGCGCTGGCGCATGCCGCCGGAGAACTGCTGCGGATAATACGAATATCTCTGTTCGGCATCGGGAATCCGGACCATCTTCATGAGTTCGATGGCCCTTGCCTTTGCCTGTTCCCTGGTCATGTCACTGTGGGCCAGGACCGTCTCGCTGATCTGGTAGCCGATCGAAAGCACCGGATTGAGGGAAGTCATCGGTTCCTGGAAAATCATGCCGATGCGCCCGCCGCGGATCTGCCGCAGCTCTTCGCTCTCCTGTCCGAAGGAAAGCAGGTTGCCGTCAACCCCGCTCATCTGCACGTCACCGGCCACGACCCGGCCCGGCGGATTGATCAGCTGCAGCATGCTCATCATTGTGACGGACTTGCCAGAGCCGGACTCGCCAACCACACCGATCAGCTCGCCCTTATGAATTTCAAAGGATGCGTTGACCACGGCTTCGACCCGCTTGCCGGTCGTAATGAAATCGGTTTTAATGCCCTGTACAAACAGGCCTGTTTCTGTCTGTCTGCTCATATTTCACCCCGCAGGTGCGGATCCAGGGCATCCCGGATGCCGTCACCCA
>JAFWEA010000364.1 GCA_017543005.1 Solobacterium sp.
TCTGCCTTGGGCAGATGACAAACTCAGTTATCGGCTCTTGAATATCCGCAGCGCATGTTCTTGCTGGCATCGAGCAGGACCTTGTTCAGGGTGTCGGTGGTTTCCTTCCTTGCCATGGCGGCCAGTTTTTCGTTGGCTTCCTTCAGCAGGGCAGGATCACTGTTCTCCATGAACCTGCGGTCATACTCATTGACCAGCGCTCTGCCTTTGGCCGGCACGGCATTCTGGTAACGTTCAATGAACTGAATGCTGGTGCCGTAGTTGGGATCGGCCAGGGCTCCGAGCAGGCGGCTGGCCCAGTAGAAGTTTTCGGTGGATGCGTCCAGCGTGACATCACTGAGATACTTCGGCATTTTGTCCACGCTGGCATAGACCGGCAGGACCGTATTGAACGGGTTGGCGCCGAAGCAGATCCATTCGATGCCCTGCAGTGCTTCCGGCATATAGCCGCGGATCTGCAGGATGGCCATGACGCCGGTGCGGCTGATGCCGATCGGCCGGTAGATGCCCTTTTCCGGGTAGTCGGCCTTGGTATAGGGGTTGTACTTTGTGCCCTGATAATAGGAAGAGAGAATATACTTCACATCTTCCGGGGTAATCCTGAATTCCGGCACGAAAGACCATGGGATGTCATTGCTTTCCGGGGTGTAGTCCGCGTCCGGCCCGTCCCACCTGCAGGTGCGGGGGTTGAAGTGGCGGGCGATGTACCAGGCCCGCGGGGTATTGTACACATGGTCCTGATCCGAAGCGGAGCCGAAGGCCAGCCGCGGGTTGAAGGTATCCCCCTGGCTGCGGTCCAGATGACGGGTTTTGACAAATTCCTTCAGATCGGCGGAGCACATGTATTCCTTCTGCTTGCCGAGGGCATCCTTGAAGTCAAAGTGATCGATGCCGAGCTGGTTGGGCATCAGCACATATTCGTCATCCTTGACGCGGCGGGCCATCCAGTGGTGACCGCCGATCGTTTCCAGCCACCAGATCTCATCGGCATCACTGAAGGCAATGCCGTTGGCTTCATAGGTGCCATACTGTTCCAGCAGCTGTCCCAGGCGGATGACACCTTCCCGGGCCGTATGGATGTAGGGCAGGACCAGGGTGACCAGGTCTTCTTCACCCAGCCCGCCGGGTACATCCTTCTGACCGCGCTTTTCGGCCTTCCGGTAGACAACATAGGGATCGGCGCCGAGGACGCGGGGATTGGATGTGATGGTTTCGGTGGCAGTCATGGCCACGTTGGCGGCGTTGATGCCGCAGGCGGCCCAGATGCCGTTGGACTGATCGATGCTCGGGCAGGCGGTATAGCGCAGCGGATTGTCCGGAAGTTCGATTTCCAGGTGGCTGATCACGCTTTTATACTTTCGCGGCTGCTGTTTGGGCTCAACGACAATCAGTTTTTTGACATCGAAGAAGCCATCATCGTTTCGGGCAATCATGGTGCTGCCGTCGTGGCTGGCTTTTCTGCCGACCAGAATTGTAGTACAGGACATGTAGATTCCTCCATTTCAGATACAGTCTATTTCAGTCATTCATTTCTTTCAATACAGCCAGCAGTTCGAGCGGTGCTTCAATACTCGGCCAGCGGCTGTCCGGGGCTGCCCTGTGCAGGCGGGAGAGCACCGGGTGAATGCCCATGGTCTGGGCGCTTTCCAGATTCTTGACCAGGTCATCCACAAATACCGTTTCTTCAGCCGGCAGACCCATTTTGGCCAGGGCATCCTTGTATAATGCCGGATCCGGTTTGAAGAGGCCCAGCTGATAGCTGAAGGTCAGACAGTCAAAGTATGACAGGATCCCGGCCTGTTCCATCTGCGGGACAATGCTTGGCCAGGTGTCGCTGATCACCCCGAGCCGGCAGCCCTGTTTCTTCAGTTCGGCCAGCAGGACCGGGACTTCCGGCGGGACGATGTATTTGTCATATTCATAAGTGCGGTCCAGGGCTATTTCCCGGGCAATTTCCGGGGTGACCGGCAGGCCGGCAGTCTGCAGCAGGTCCATGTACCAGCCGGTGAACTGGTCCGCTTCTTCCTCCAGCGTCGTGATTTTATGATGTTCGATCAGGGGCTTTGAGGCGACCATGAGCGCCTGACGCCACAGCTGCGGGTCCACCGTGGCCTGCAGTTCCTCCGGATAGTATTTCCGGAAGCATTTTGTCAGCATCCAGTCGCCGGTTTCCGGCAGTTCCAGCGTCCAGCCGAGATCAAAAAAGATACCGCGGATCATAATATTTCCTCCGTTTTATTAAGTTTATCAGAATCACCGGGGATTGTACGGACCTGTGCTATAATCTGATCACTATGGCAGAACGCAGGCGCAGAAGAAAAACAAGAATCCGCTACGGCCGGGTGGTGATCCTGGTCCTGCTGGCGCTTGCGGCAGGCAATCTGGTGCGGACTGTGCTGAGTGAGCTGGCCCGGCCGGCTGAACCGGCGGTCCCGACCCCGACCCCGGATCCCCGCTATGTCAATCATTATAACTGGGAGAACCTGACGGCCGACGGGCAGTACCGGGCCTACAGCGATGATACATATACATCCATGCAGGGCATCGATGTTTCCTATGCGCAGGGAGAAATCGACTGGCAGGCAGTCCGGAATGACGGCATCGAATTCGCCATGATCCGGACCGGTTACCGGGGCTATGAGACCGGTTATCTTCATGAAGACACACAGTTCCGGGCCAATATGGACGGGGCTGCGCAGAACGGGGTGAAGACCGGGGTCTACTGGTTTGCCCAGGAAGTGTCACTGGAGGAAGCCCGCGAGGCGGCGTACTACATTATCGGCCTGCTGCAGGGCTATCATCTGGATCTGCCGGTGGCCTATGATATGGAAACCGTGACCGACCATGACCGGATGAGCACGCTGACAAAAGAAGAAAAAACCGCCGTGGCGAAGGAATTCTGTTCCGTTCTGCATGAGGCGGGGTATCAGGTTATGATCTATGCCAGTGATTCCTGGCTGCGGGATGAGATCTATATGGAAGAGTTGCAGGATCTCTGCGGGTTCTGGATGGCCCACTACAATGTCGAGCATCCGTCCTTTCCGTTTGTCTTTTCCATGTGGCAATACAGCCGCAGCGGGCAGGTTGCCGGCATTAAAGAAGCGGTGGATCTTGATCTGCTGATTCAGAAACGCTGATCAGACCGGCACTTCCCGGACGGTTTCCGCCAGGAACAGGGCATCAACGGCACCTTTGGTCATATCCCGGATCCGGTCCGGGATGTTTTCGTCTTCGGCCTCGAAGATGCAGGTGACCTGTTCGTCGTACAGGATGTCAATGACGGAGGTATTGTGCCGTAGCCATCCTTCCAGGGTGCCGGCCAGTTCATACGGGCAGACGATCTGCCAGCGGCACACGGGAATCTCCCTTGTTTTCGGGGCGTGGGCCAGGGCATCGCTGACACAGCCGGAATAGGCCCGGATCAGACCGCCGGCCCCCAGCTTGATCCCGCCGAAGTAGCGCACGACACAGGCACAGACATTCTGCAGGCCGCTCTTGCGGATCGCCTCCAGCATCGGCACCCCGGCCGTGCCGGCCGGCTCACCGTTGTCGCTGGACCGCTGGATCTGGCCGTTGTCCCCCAGCATGTAGGCAGTGCAGACATGGGAGGAATCCGGGAATTCCCGGCGGATGCCGTCAATGTAAAAACGCGCTTCCTCCTCAGTATCGCAGCGGATGACACAGGCAATGAAGCGGGACTTGTTGATGACGGTGGTTTCACGGTATTCCTGCAGCAGTTTCATGTTCAGGTTTATTATACAGGCACATGCTATAATGAAAAAAGGGTAAAAATCATGGGCAGAA
>JAFWEA010000038.1 GCA_017543005.1 Solobacterium sp.
AAACGGTTGTATCTGACGGTGCAGTCATAGGCATCGGCTGTATCTTCAATGAGTTTCTTGAAGGCATTGTAGAAGACCATGCCGGCGCCGTCACGGTCGAAGGTCCGCATGGTGCCGCCGAAGGTGCACTCATCCGGGATGACGTTGCCCTGCAGACCGGCGGAGAGCTTGCCGACGGAGTATGTCAGGGTCTTGTACGGATCAATCTTGCGCAGGCGGATGCCTTCGAGGCCCTGGTAAATAGCCGCGAATGCGTCAACCGGGGAAATGGACTGGTCCGGTCTGGAACCGTGGCCGCCGCGGCCTTCGAGGGTTACATCGAAGCCCATGGCACCGGCCATCATGTTCGTATCGTTAATGGCAACTTTGCCGGTCTCCAGCGTGGAGAGCAGGTGAATGCCCCAGCAGCTGTCGATCTTCTTGTCAAGGCCCGTGTCTTCCATGTACTTGAAGATATATCTGACATTGCCGGTGACTTCCTCGCCTCTTTCGAAGCACAGGATAACCGTGCCTTCGATATCATCTTTTCTGTCAAGCAGGATCTTTGTGGCGCCCAGCAGCATCGCCATGTGGCCGTCATGACCGCAGGCATGCATGACGCCGTCATTCTTCGACTTGACAACGCGCGGCTTGTCAAACAGGACGGTATCGGTTTCCTGCACCGGCAGGGCATCGATGTCCGCTCTCAGCAGGACAGTCTTGCCGCTGTCCTTTTCAGCCGGGCCCTTGATGGTGGCCAGGATGCCGCCGTGCGGAACGATCACGTGCTCCACATCCAGCTTCTTCAGTTCTTCCGACAGACGCTCAACCGTCGCATCCTCGTGATCGGAAAGTTCCGGGTTCTCATGGAAATAACGGCGCATGGAGATAATATAATCTTCATACTTCTTTGCCAGTTCGAAATTCGTCATAGATTATAAAAATCCTCCCTTTCACTAAGTAAAGAGTAGCACAGAACCATGACAAAATGTTATCGCTTACATTATACAGATTGCACTTTTGTGCACAAAAAAACCGGAGATGTTTCCCCGGTTAATAACCGCCTTCGATGACTTCCACCTGATCCCCGTAGGCCAGCTCGCTGTCCTCCTCGGTCAGATGATCTTCATAGACGATGCCTTCTTCGAATTTCTCATCCAGCACCAGCTCGATATCCTGAATGTTGCCCTTCAGGTACTCGTAGTTGTTGAAGTTGCCCCAGGAAGCCAGGCCGTTGGCCGCCCCGAAGTATTCCTTGGCAATGTTCGAATCGATGACGAACTCGATGACACTGGCGTCATGGCCGGCACTGCAGCCGTCCGGTGCATGTTCCGCCGCCTTGGCATCAATCTTGATGACCGGAATGACAATGCCGCTGTCCAGTTCCACATAGTAGCGGGTGCCCAGGGCGCCAAAGTTGTAGCCCATGGCCACACCGATGAAGCCGTCCTTGTCCACCAGGAAGCCGGTTGTCTCATCCACGGTCATGTCATTGTGGATCAGCCGCCACTGGATGGAAGCCGTATCGGTGATCGCCCGGTAGTCTTCATATGTCTTTGTTGACGATGCCGAGCAGGCGCCGACGGATTCGGAACGGAATTCCTTGTGGTAGTCCTTCAGATCGGCCAAGCTGAAATCGTCAGGCGAATAACCTGCCGTTACGATCATCCCGAGAAGCGCTGCCGCGCATGTCATCATCTTAGTATTTCTCATAAAGCGTACAAATATTGTATCACAGGCTGTCAAGAATGTTCAATCAGCCCTGCCGGGTCGTGCCCGGACGGATGGTATTCCGGATGGCCTGGGAGATGCCCATGCGCACCATGGTGGATGCCGATCCGTAGGAAATCGCATAGCCGGCCTTGGTTTCATAGACCCGGACCGAGCCCAGCTGCCGCAGTCTGGCCGCGTTCAGCTTTGTCGGATCATACAGACTGACCACCAGCCGGTTCTGGGAAGACTGGGTCATCTTGATGTTGCTGACGCCGCCGACCGCCTCGATGGTGCCGTTGACAAGCCGCTGCCGGTCACCGACATGGAAGAGATCCAATGCCAGATACCGGAAGTACAGCCGGGTCATGAAGAAGTACAGCACAAAGCTGCAGGCTCCGATCAGGGCCACGGTCATGGTCGCCCGCCGCAGATGCGGGTTGGCCAGGTATGTCAGGAATTCCGGCAGGGTTCCGGGCATGACCGCCATGGTTCCCGAACCGGTATAGTTGAAGCCAAGATACACATGCATGGCCTGGAAGACCCCGAAGAAGATGCCGGTGCACAGCAGGTGCATGGCAAACAGCAGCGGACACAGCAGTACCAGCGTCAGTTCCAGCGGCAGGATGACCCCGGCAAACATGGAGATCAATGTCGCCACGATATAGAACATCAGCATCCGCCGGCGGTCCACCTTGTCCGTACGGATCGAGAACATGCCCCACAGCATGCCCGGCAGGGCAAAGATGTTGAGCACATAATACGGTGTAATGAAGCGTCCGGCCATGCCGTTGAGGTTGCTGGAGGACAGCTGGGCTGTCCAGATGGTCACGTCACCGATCAGGTTGGCACCCGCCATGGAGATCCAGGAACCGCCGCTGACCCCGTACCAGAACGGATTGCGCAGCACTGCGTTCAGATTCAGCACGCTGGTGACGCGGTCAAGAATGCCGTACATCATCAGGTTCATCGGATTGGTCGTATCGGTCGAGATGAAGCGGATCTGACTCTGCAGCACCCGGATGACATATGGCCAGACAAAGGCCATGGCCGCCCCCGCCAGCATGCACACCAGGACCGTCTGGATGACACACCAGACATCCTTGGAGATAAACGAGAACAGTCCGTACTCACTGTGATGACGCGAACGGCTGAAGCACCACAGGGTCAAAGCGGAGACGATGGCCGCCGCAAACACACCGGTCTGCAGCGGATAGCGCACCCCGCCGGTTGCCCCGACAACGTTCACACTGGCTGTCGACAGGCCGAGAATCGAGCTGTAAGCCGTAGACGGCAGGCTGCCCGGCGCAAAGCACATGGTCATCACCAGGTAGGTCACATAACCGCTCAG
>JAFWEA010000365.1 GCA_017543005.1 Solobacterium sp.
AAAATCTGCTGAGAGGTAACCAATGGCAAGATACCTGCTGAAACGTATTGGACAGTCACTGATCGTCCTGCTGATTCTGTCAGTAAGTGTGTTCCTGCTGATGTCGCTGCTGCCGGGCGATCCGGTCTATGCGATGCTCGGCGACGGGATTACCCCGGAACAATATCAGCTGACCTATCATGAACTTGGCCTGGACCAGCCGGTGATGACCCGGTATTTTTCCTGGCTGTTCAATGTGCTGCACGGTAATTTCGGCACGTCCTATCAGTTTCATCTGCCGGTGGCGGAACTGCTGAAGGAGCGGGTGCCGATTACCATTTATCTCTCAACCCTGGCAACCCTGATTGCCATGCCGCTGGGCGTGCTGTTCGGGGTTATCTGTGCCGTAAATCGTGGAAAAAAGATCGATGCCGTGATCACACTGGTGGCGAATGCGTGTTCGTGTCTGCCCCAGTTCTGGATCGGCATTTTTCTGATGTATATCTTTGCCATGAAGCTCAAGCTACTGCCGTCCTATGGCTTTACGATGCCCTGGGTGGACTTCGGCAAGCATATCCGGCAGCTGATCATGCCGTTAATCTGTCTGTCCATTGACGGTATCGCCGGCATCACCAGGCAGACCCGTTCCAGCATGCTCGAAAGCATCCGCCAGGACTATGTCCGCACGGCCAAAGCCAAGGGCCTGAAGCCGTTTGCGGTGACCTATATCCATACGCTGAAAAACAGTCTGATTCCGATTGTGACACTGTTCGGGGTCCGGCTTTCCTATATGGTCGGCGGGTCGATCTTCGTTGAGAATGTCTTCTCGATTCCCGGCATGGGTTCATTGCTGGTCCGGGCGATCACCTCCAAGGATATCCCGCTGGTGCAGGCGTGCGTGCTGCTGACTTCGGTGGTCACAGTCATTGCCTACATCATCACGGACTTCATCTATGTGCTGGTTGATCCGCGGATCAAGCTGACGAAGGGGGAAGGCTGATCATGAGCGGGAAGAAGACGGCAAAATACGAGAACCGCATGCGGTTTGTGCGGGCCATGTTCTCACGGAAGATTGTAGTCGCAGCGACGGTGATTGTCGTGCTGGTCATCCTGGCAGCGCTGTTTGCGGATGTGCTGGCCCCCTATAACCCGAATGAACAGGATCTGTATCATATCCTGCAGGGCCCCGGCAACGGGCATCTGTTCGGTACGGATGCGTTCGGCCGGGATGTGCTGAGCCGGCTGATCCATGGCGCCCGGGTATCCCTGGCAGTGGGCCTGGTCGCGGTGATCATTGCCTGTGTCATCGGCACGGTGCTCGGCATGTATGCGGCTTATTTCGGCGGGGTTGTGGACGCGGTGATCATGCGGGTCTGCGAAGCCCTGCGTTCGGTGCCGGCGGTGAT
This sequence comes from Solobacterium sp., assembly GCA_017543005.1. Classification (GTDB taxonomy): domain Bacteria; phylum Bacillota_I; class Bacilli_A; order Erysipelotrichales; family Erysipelotrichaceae; genus Bulleidia. The sequence continues at coordinate 1,386 of JAFWEA010000365.1, forward strand.
TCTGGCTATGGCGCTGGTTTCGGTGTTCGGCGGCGGGGCGAAGAACGTGGCCATTATCCTGGGCATCTCCACGATTCCGGGTTATGTCCTGATGATGCGGGCCCAGGTGCTCAGCGTCTCCAACCGGGATTTCGTCACGGCGGCCAGACTCCAGGGGGCGAGCAGCCACCGGGTGCTGTACCGGCATATCCTGCCCAACTGCCTGTCGCCGCTGATCGTCATGATGACCCAGCAGGTCGGCTCGACCATCCTTTCCGAAGCCGGCTTGAGCTTCCTTGGCGTCGGCATTACGATTCCGACCGCGTCATGGGGCACCATGGTGGCGGATGGCAAGGCCGTGATGCTGCAGAACCCGTATCTGAGCCTGATCCCGGGTCTGTGCGTGGCGATCCTGGTCATCAGTCTGAATACAATGGGTGACGGCATCCGGGATGCCCTGGATCCGCACCTGCGGGGTGAAATATGAGCAGACAGACAGAAACAGGCCTGTTTGTACAGGGCATTAAAACCGATTTCATTACGACCGGCAAGCGGGTCGAAGCCGTGGTCAACGC
>JAFWEA010000366.1 GCA_017543005.1 Solobacterium sp.
CGGTAAGACAACCCTGGCCCTGCATGCCATCGCCGAATGCCAGAAGGGCGGCGGCCGGTGTGCCTTCATTGACGCTGAAAACGCAATCGATCCGGTTTATGCCAAGAAACTGGGTGTTGATATTGATGAACTGATTCTGTCCCAGCCGGATTCCGGCGAACAGGCCCTGGAAATCACCGAAGTTCTGATCAAGTCAGGCGCGATTGACCTGGTCGTCATCGATTCGGTGGCAGCGCTGGTGCCGCAGGCAGAACTGGACGGGGAAATGAGCGACGCCTCCGTCGGTCTGCAGGCCCGCCTGATGTCCAAGGCCATGCGCAAGCTGGCCGGCGTCATGAACCGTTCCAACTGCACTGCCATCTTCATCAATCAGCTGCGGGAAAAGGTCGGCATCATGTTCGGCAATCCGGAAACAACCCCGGGCGGCCGGGCGCTGAAGTTCTATGCCTCGGTCCGGCTTGATGTCCGCCGCGGCGAGACCCTGAAGAACGGTTCGGAAGCGATCGGCAACGTCGTCAAGATCAAGGTCGTCAAGAACAAGGTGGCGCCGCCGTTCAAGACTGCAAATGTCAACATGCTGTTCGGCGAAGGCATCTCCCACGTGGACGAAGTGATCAATCTGGCCGTGGAAAACGACATCATCGAGAAGTCCGGTGCCTGGTTCTCCTACAAGGGTGAAAAGATCGGTCAGGGCTTCATGTCCGTCCGTGAATTCCTGAAACAGAACCCGGGCATTGACGAAGAAGTGACGGCCCAGCTGAAGGAAAAACTGTTCGGCGGACCGGCCGAAGAAGAAGCCGAAAAGGAAGCGTAAGAAGACCTCAGGGTCTTCTTTTCTTGTGAAACACCAGATATATTTTCACTTGTTATAGCAGTGTTTGATAGCGTATAATAATCACCGAGAGCAATCTCATAATCTTTTCAAAATGGGAGGTTTATATATGTACAGTATTGTTATCCCCATTTTGGCATGTTTAGTTGGTGTTGTGATTGGCGTCATCATCATGATGATCGCAAGCCGTAATGGTCTGGATGCCGCGCGCGTGCAGGCCGAAGCGCTTCTTGACGAATCCAAGGTAAAGGCGGAGAACGTGATCCGCCAGGCTACCCTTGATGGAAAGCAGCAGGTCTATGACATGAAGCTGCAGGCGGAGAAGGAGATCAAGGATCAGAGAAACAGGATCCAGCAGACTGAAAACAAGCTTACCCGCCGTGAAGATAATCTCAATTTCCGTGAAGAAAATCTGACCGTCAAAGAAAAGAAACTCGATGAGAAGACAAAACTCGCGGAGGACAAACTGGCAAACCTGTCAAAAATGGAAGCTGATCTGAAGGATAAGATCGAAAGCCAGGTCGCAGTGCTTGAAAGGACCGCCGGCATGAGCCAGGACGATGCCAAGAAGGAACTGATGGACATCGTCGAAAAGCGGACCGAAAAGGAAATCGCGACTTATCTGAGAGAACAGCAGGAAATCGCTGAAGAAAAAGCAGCCGATAACGCCCGGACCATTATTGCCAATGCAATTCAGCGTTACAGCCAGGAAGAGACGCTTGAGCGTACTGTTTCCGTTGTAACCCTGCCGAGCGAAGATATGAAGGGCAGAATCATCGGCCGGGAAGGCCGGAATATCAAGGCAATTGAACAGGCCACCGGGGTTGATCTGATCATCGATGACACTCCGGATGTGATCACCGTCTCCTGCTTTGACCCGATCCGGCGGGAAATTGCCCGGCAGTCACTGGAAATCCTCATGCGGGACGGCCGTATCCAGCCGGGCCGCATTGAAGAAGTGGTCGCCAAGGTCACAAGAGATCTGGATGACAGCATCATGAAGATCGGTGACGAAGCCGTCTTCAAGATGGGCATCGGCCGGCTGAACAAGGAACTGGTCAAGCTGCTCGGGCGGCTGCGGTTCCGTTACAGCTACGGTCAGAATGTGCTGGAGCATTCCATGGAAGTGGCAACGTTTGCCGGTATTATGGCCGCTGAACTCGGTCTGAACCAGGCCCTGGCCAAGCGGGCCGGCCTGCTCCATGACATCGGCAAGGCCATCGACTTCGAGCAGGAAGGCAGCCATGTCGAACTGGGTGCCAAGATTGCCAAGAAGTACGGCGAAAACGCCACGGTGATCAATGCCATTGAGTCCCACCATGGCGATGTGCCGTCCACCGGCATTATTTCCGAACTGGTTTCGGCAGCTGATACCCTGAGCGCTGCGCGCCCGGGTGCCCGCTACGAATCCATGGAGAACTATATCGAACGTCTGGAACAGCTGGAGAAGATCGCCACCGGGTTTGACGGTGTGGAGAGAGCCTTTGCCATCCAGGCCGGCCGGGAAATCCGCGTTATGGTTCAGCCGGAAAAGATCAATGATGTCACCATGGTCAAGGTGGCCCATGATATCAAGGAAAAAATTGAGAATGAGCTGACCTATCCGGGTCAGATCAAGGTAACTCTGATCCGTGAGGTCCGTGTACAGGAACTGGCTCAGTAGCCATGAAAATACTGTTTCTGGGTGATGTGACCGCCCGCAGCGGGCGGGATGCCGTCATCGCGAAACTGCCCCGTCTCAGACAGGAGTACGGGGCAGATTTCACCATCGTCAACGGTGAGAACGCCGCGCATGGCAAGGGCATCACCACGAAGATCTACCGGGCCCTGAAAGAGGCCGGGGCAGATCTGATCACGCTGGGCAATCATGCCTTTTCCAAAAGCGAGATCATCACCGGCATGGACAATTGTCCGGACCTGATCCGGCCGGCCAACCTGGAACCGCAGGATGCCGGCAG
>JAFWEA010000367.1 GCA_017543005.1 Solobacterium sp.
GGAAGCCCTTGGCGTCAATATCATCATCTCGGATGATGACTGGTATGACTACCTGAAGCTGTTTGCGGTATTCTTCCGCCTGGCAGGTTATGCGGGCATGATGATCATGGTCGATGAACTCGTCAATCTGTATAAGATTCCAAATTCCATTACCCGTCAGTACAACTATGAAAAGATCCTGACGATGTATAACGATACCCTGCAGGGCAAGGCAGGCTATCTTGGCATTATTATGGGTGCTACACCGCAGGCGCTTGAAGACAAACGCCGCGGTATCTACAGCTATGAAGCACTGCGTTCAAGGCTTGCGGAAGGACGCTTCTCAAAACCCGGTGTCCGGGATCTGCTGGCGCCGGTCATCCGGCTTGAGCCGCTGACCGCAGAAGAAATGCTTGTCTTATGTGAAAAGCTGGCGCGTATGCACGCGGAGCTGTATGGCTACCCACTGACGATCAGCGATGAAGACCTTGCCGGTTTTATCAAAACGGAATACAGCCGCATTGGCGCCGATACAAATATCACGCCGCGTGAAGTGATCCGTGACTTTATTGAACTGCTCGATCTCTTGTATCAGAATCCCGGTATGAAGATAGACCAGCTTCTGGAATCCGAAGCGTTTTCCTATGCCCAGTCGGAAGCGGTCAGTGATGAAACCACACCGGAATTTGCGGAGTTTACGATATGAATGTCTTTGAACGCTATGCGCCGTTTATTCAGGATTACATTTACCGCTCTGGCTGGAAATGCCTGCGCGGTGTTCAGAATGCGGCTGGAGAAGCGATCTTCGGAACCGATCAGAATGTGCTTCTGACCGCCTCCACCGCTTCCGGTAAAACCGAAGCCGCGTTCTTTCCGATTCTGACCCTGCTGGAAGAAGAACCTGCTGAAAGTATTGCTGTATTGTATATCGCACCCCTCAAGGCACTGATCAATGATCAGTTCGGGCGCCTGACGGAGCTGTGTGAAGAGGAAGGCATTGCGGTCAATCGCTGGCATGGGGATGCCAGTCAGTCTGCCAAGCGGAAGCTGCTGCGGAAACCAAGAGGCATCCTGCAGATTACCCCGGAGTCCCTGGAATCCCTGCTGATCAACAAGCACATGGAGATTCCCTCCATGTTTCATGATCTGCGCTTTATTGTCATTGATGAGATTCACTCGCTTCTTCGTGCCGACCGCGGCCTTCAGACCTTCTGCCTGATTGAGCGGTTATGCCGGACTGCCGGCTGTAACCCCAGACGCATCGGTCTTTCCGCAACGATTGGAAACCCGGAAGAAGCCGGGAAGTTTCTCGCGGCTGGAAGCGGACGCGGCACCATCATCCCGAAGTTTGAAGGTGGCAGTGAAGTCTGGCGCCTCAGTATGGAACACTTCTATACAACTGATCCGCAGGCGGATGAAGATAAAGAGGTTTCCACCATCGAGGAAACCCCGGTGATGGAAGCGGCAACCGATACCGCACCTGCCTCCGCAGATCCGGGCATCGGCTATATCTTTGAACATACCCGTGGAAAGAAGTGCCTTGTCTTTACCAATTCCAGAGAAGAATGCGAAAGCGTCTGTCAGAGTTTACGACAGTATTGTGAAGTAACGCATGAACCGGACCGCTTTCTGATTCACCATGGCAATCTTTCCGCCTCCTATCGGGAAAGCGCGGAGATGGACATGAAAGATGATGACTCCACCATGTCAGTCTGTGCCACCGCAACCCTTGAATTAGGCATTGATATCGGACGCCTGGAACGGGCGTTCCAAATCGATGCGCCGTTTACGGTCTCCGGTTTCCTGCAGCGAATGGGACGCACCGGCCGCAGAGGCGACCCTTCCGAAATGTGGTTTGTCATGCGCGAAGACCATCCCGAAGCCAGAGATATGATCGGCCGCTTTGTGCCATGGTATCTCGTACAGGGTATCGCGCTGGTACAGCTGTATATCGAAGAGCGCTTTGTCGAACCGCCCCGTACCGGGCGGTATCCATACAGCCTGCTGTATCATCAGACGATGAGCACGCTCGCCTCTCAGGGAGAGATGACCCCTGCTGAGCTTGCCTCAAGAGTTCTCACCCTCAACTGCTTCAAAACCATTTCCCAGGAAGACTACCGCATTCTTCTGCGGCACCTGATTGAGAACGATCATATCAACCGCACGGAAAACGGCGGCCTGATCACCGGAGTCACCGGTGAGCGCATTGTGAATAACTACAAGTTCTATGCGGTCTTCCAGGAGAATGTGGAATATACCGTACGGACTGCTTCCGAACAGCTCGGAACGATCGTCAAACCACCGCCAGTCGGAGACAAGATTGCGATTGCCGGACGGGTA
>JAFWEA010000368.1 GCA_017543005.1 Solobacterium sp.
ACTGTAGAGCGACTTGTTCTTGCCCGGGGACAGCAGCAGTTCCACCGCTTCCTTGCAGGCCGGGGAACCGACATAGACGATGATGTCATCGACATGCAGATGGGTATAGGGACCGGGGGAAATCATGACATCCTGGCCGCGCTTGATGGCCACGATGGTGGCGCCGGTGCACTGCCAGAAGCGCAGTTCGCCGATCGTCATGCCGATCTTGTCGGAATCGGCCGGAACCCGGACTTCATAGTTGGGCAGGGCCTGATCACCCGGCAAGGGCGAGGCACTGGCAGCGACGAGCTGGGAACTGATCTCGACCATCTCCCGGCCCAGTTCGGTATACTGCCGATACAGTTCTTCCAGCCGGTTGCTCAGTGACATCTGGTTCTGCCGGATCTGGATGGTCTGCAGATAATCATGCGCCTGGTCGGCGGAGAGCACATAGGAACCCCGGCTTTCGCGGATTTCAACGATGTGCATATCGGCCAGCAGGCTGAGCGCTTTCCGGATGGTTTCCGGGGAAACGCCGAAGGACGAGGAAAGAACCGACAGGCCGGGCAGACGCTTGCCTTCCGGGATATCACCGCGGGCAATTTCGGCAGCGATCATGGCGGCGATCCGCATGTATTGTGGCAGTTTTCTGTTTTCCATCGGTAAATCCTCCCTTCCGGTTGAACTCAAAACAAATCTGCCGGCGGCAGACTGCGTGTATCCATGAAGTCGTGAAACGGATGAAATCTGTCACTATTATACCATGCTGGAAAAACAGAGGGGAAAACGCACTTTCTTATGGAATAATCAGGATTCGTTATAAAAAAACAGGCATGTGCCTGTTTCGGATGTTTACTGCTTGAGCATGGCGAGCAGTTCGTCACCATGGCGGATTTCATCTTCCCGGATCAGCTCGATTTCCGGGAAGTGCCGGCAGAGGTGCTCGCAGGCCTTGGCAGCGGCGTATTCCGCGGTAGCCAGGGAGCCGAAGGTACCGGCCCGGCCAAGCAGGCGGTAAGCCGTGCAGACGGCAGTGGAACGGGTGTCCCGGGCAGTCAGCTCGGTGCGGGTCAGGTGATAGTAGATCGTGGCATGATCCGCCTCATCCTTCGCAAACCCGCGCAGTTTTTCGGCAGTGTCCGCATCTTCGGTCAGATCGGCCAGGGCGTTGTACATCAATGCCGAGTCGAGTTCAGCCTGCTGGGCCTTCAGCAGTTCATCCCTGTAAAAATCCAGGGCAGTGGTATCCTCCGGCAGGGGCCGGTTCCACTGACTGACTTTATAGGCGGCGTAGGCGCCGGCAGTCAGCACGGCACCCAGCAGAAGGTCTCTGCCGCTGTTGTTTTTTCTTCTTCTTCCCATATGTTTACTCCTGTTCTTTCTCGTCCACGATAATGGTTACCTTGTAGGCCGGGGAGATGGAACTGACCACCGGCTGATAGAGCTCATAGGCAGACAGCCGGGCAAAGCGGACCGCCTTTTCGAAGCAGTCGTCTTCGTTCAGCCGGGCCGTCAGCTTGACGATGGCGGCGTTTTCAAACGTCTTGATTTCGTCGGCAGTCATCTTGATTTCACCGAAGGCCAGCCAGCCGCGCTTGGTATCACCGATGACGGTCTTTTCCGGATTGAACACAACACTGTGCAGCTCCGGATACGGTACATGGATCACGACGGTATACAGGTCCTCGTCAAACAGGATGGAATCCCGGGTGACCTTGGAAAGATCAATGGTATATTCGCCGGTGCCGTAGATGGTTTCGATCAGGCTCTTGGAAGTAATGTCCCAGTTGAACAGGCCGGCCTGGGTGATGATGGCCGGAACGGATACTTCCTGTTCATCCACGATCAGCAGTTCCTGACGCTGGGAGGCACCCAGCACCGCATCCTCGAAGTCAACGGCCTTGAAGCCGAAGATGCCGTTGTTTTCCAGGGTGACATCGTGGTCCTCCACCGGTGTGATTTCCGGTGCTTTCGGCCGGATCGTATCATAGATGAACCAGATGCCGCCCAGCAGAAGCGCATAGCCGAGGAAGACAGCCAGCATTTTCAGAACCCGGTTTTTCCGGGTGGCTTTCTTGACGCCCTGATCAACGGCGGCGGAGATCATTTCCTGCAGTTCTTTTTCATTGATATCGTTCATGTCAGTTCCTCCTTTGCGGAAGTCCGGGGATATCCCGGTATTTTTATTATAACGGCAAGCGGCGCAGGACGCACGGCCGGGCGGGCCGGATTAATAATTAGACAACTTCGGGACTCTTTTATAAAATTTTTACGGGAGGGCAAATATATGGAATTCATTCCGGAAAAGAAACTCGGATTCGGTCTGATGCGGCTGCCGCAGAATGACCCGGACAATCCGGCAGATGTCGATATCGAACAGCTGAAGGACATGGTCGACCTGTTCATGAAAGAAGGCTTTACCTACTTTGATACAGCCTGGATGTACAATGCGTTTGCGAGTGAATCGTGTGCGAAGGAAGCACTGGTCAGCCGCTATCCGCGGGAAAGCTTCACCCTGGCCACCAAGCTGCACGCCGGCTTCATCCGGACAGAGGAAGACCGGGACAAGGTGTTCAATGCCCAGCTGGAGAAGACCGGAGCCGGTTATTTTGATTACTATCTGATCCACGGGATCGAAGAGAACATGCTGGAGACCTATGAGAAGCTGGACTGCTTCAGCTGGCTGCTGGAGAAGAAGGAACAGGGCTTGGTCAGGCATGCGGGCTTCTCCTACCATGATTCCCCGGAACTGCTTGATAAACTGCTGAAAGAACATCCGGCAATGGAATTCGTGCAGATCCAGCTGAACTATCTGGACTGGGAGAGCGAATGGATCCAGTCGCGGGCCTGCCTGGAGGTCTGCCGGAAGCACAATAAGCCGGTCATCGTCATGGAGCCGGTCAAGGGCGGCACCCTGGCAAAGGTACCGGCGGCTGCGGAAGAGCTGTTCAGGGGATATGACAGCACAAAGTCCGTGCCGAGCTGGGCCATCCGCTTTGCGGCCTCACAGCCCGGGGTCATGCTGGTGCTGTCGGGCATGAGCAGCCTGGCCCAGATGCAGGACAACCTCAGCTATATGAAGGAGTTCGTGCCGTTAACCGAAGAAGAGACAGCGATGTGCTTCCGGGCGGCGGAGATCATCAACAGCCAGACGGCGATCCCGTGCACGGCCTGCCACTACTGCACGGAAGGCTGCCCGATGCAGATCTGCATTCCCGAGTACTTCTCGATCTACAACGAAGACATGCGGGAGGATCTGGAAGAAAAGGGCTGGACCATCAATTTCACCAACTATGAGATTCTGAACAAGAAGTTCGGCAAGGCCAGTGCCTGCATTGCCTGCGGGCAGTGCGAGGGGGTCTGTCCGCAGCACCTGCCGATCATTCGGTATCTGCAGGATGTCGCCGCACATTATGAATAATCCGTACAGGGAGGAAGACAATTCCTCCTTTTTTGTACAATGGCACCGCTGCATAGGAAATAACTGCTCTATGCTTTTACAGATCTGGTGGTATGATAAAAACATTGAATGGAGAAAATAAGCTTATGATGAGAAAAGAAATCGCACAGCTCTCCGAACAGTACAAAGGTATTTTTGAGGAGTGCGCCAATCAGATCTGGGCTACCCCGGAACTGAACTTCACCGAACACAAGTCTCATGAAGCAGCGAAAAAGGTCATGGAAGATCTCGGCTTTGAGATCACCCTCCTGCCGGACATGGACACGGCGTTTGTCGCCACAGCCGGTCACGGTTCACCGGTCATCGGCATCCTGGGTGAACTGGATGCGCTGCCGGGTCTGAGCCAGAAGGCTGACTGTGATCATCTGGATCCGGTGGAAGGCGGTGCCCCGGGCCATGGCTGCGGCCATAACCTGCTTGGCTGCGGCGGCATGGAATGTGCCTATATCCTCTGGAAGTATCTGGAAGCCAACAACATGGAAGGCACCATCAAGTACTTCTCCTGCCCGGCAGAAGAAGGCGGCGTCGGCAAGGTCTACATGATCCACAGAGGCGCTTTCGATGATGTCGACTTCTGCGTCAACTGGCATCCGGGGGCCGGCTTCGGCATTACCCATGACGGCAAGTCCATTGCCATCCAGAACTACCGATTCCACGGCATCGCCTCCCACGCGGCCGGCATGCCGGAAATGGGCAGATCCGCCCTGGACGCCCTCGAACTGTTCAACATCGGCATTCAGTTCATCCGTGAACACATGACAAAGGATACCTATATCCACTATGCCATCACCGATACCGGCGGACAGGCGGCCAACGTCGTGCAGGCCTATGCCGAGGGACAGTATGTGGTCCGGGCAAAGGACAATACCGAACTCAAGAAGATGCTGGCCAGAGTGGACAAGATTGCCAAGGGGGCAGCCATGATGACCGAAACAACCGTGGATGAACCGGAACTTGTGTCCGCTTTCTCATCATTCATTGACAATACCGTCCTGGCCGATGTCGCCCGTGAAAACATCAAGGCATGCATGCCGATGGATTATACCGAAGAAGAAAAGGCTTATCTGGAGAAGTTCATTGCGGTTGGTGCCAAAGCCGGTACCGGTGAACTGCTTGACAATGAGATTCATGAAGATCAGCCGACCAGCTCCGATGTCGCCGATGTCAGCTGGGTTGTGCCGACCTCGATGATTACGGTTCCGACCTGGGCCTTCGGTACAGCCGCCCACAGCTGGGCAGCTACAGCCCAGGGCAAGAGTGCAGTTGCTCACAAAGGCATGAACCTGGCGGCCCAGATCATGGCCAACATCGCCCTTGACATGATGGCCAAACCGGAACTGATCGAAGCCGCCAAGGAAGAGCATAAGAAGAACCTGCGCGGGCGCACCTATGAAGGTGAATGCCTGATCCCGAAGGACAAGAAGCCGGTTCCGATCTATTAATCTGATTCAAAATACTTATGCAGAATACAGGGGAGACAGGATCCCCTGTATTTTTTTGCAAGTTCATGAAATTATTTCGTCCTCTTCAGATACAGTTCACATTGGCCCGTTATTATGACGGCACAACGGAGGTAATACCAATGAAACAGAAATACAGAACGATGGCCGCAGCCCTGCTGGCCATGACGATGATAACCGGATGCTCGACGTCAACGGCGGAAGAATCCCCGGCTGCCGAGGAAACAGCAGCCGAAAGCGCAGCACCTGAAGAAAAAAACAAAGCCCCGGAAGGACAGCCGGGCGAACTGGGCGGGCAGAAACCGGACGGGAATCCGCCGGAGAAGCCGGATGGAAACGGAGGCCCGGGCGGCGGCCCGGGCGGCGGTCCCGGCGGAGCTCCGGGGAGTTCATCTGCCGACCTCAGCTATGCCGGCGCCTATGAGATCACTGCCGGCACGAAAGAAAGCGGGAAAACCTATACAACCTCAGTTTCGGATGAAAGTGCGCTGCTGATTGCGACAGCGGATGATGTGAAAATCAGTGATGCCGTTGTGACCAAGAGCGGTGATTCCGACGGCGGGGACAACTGCAACTTCTATGGCCTGAATGCGGCAGTCCTGGTCAAGGACGGCGGCACGGTGACCATTGCCGGTGGTACGATCACATCCGATGCGGAAGGCGCCAACGGCATCTTCTGCTATGGGGGCAACGGGGCAAAGAACGGCGCGGGCGGCGATGGCACGACCGTCATCATCAGGAATACGGAAATCACCACGACCGGAAACGGTTCCGGCGGCATCATGACAACCGGTGGGGGCATCACCTATGCCTATGACCTGACAGTAAATACCAGCGGCAGATCCTCTGCCCCGATCCGGACCGACCGGGGCGGCGGCACGGTATATGTCGAGGGCGGCAGCTATACATCTGCCGGTCTGGGCTCCCCGGCGATCTATTCCACTGCCGAAATCACGGTGGAAGATGCCGAACTGACTTCAGAACTGTCTGAGGGCGTTGTCATTGAAGGCAAGAACAGTGTGACCCTGAATGACTGCGACCTGACTGCCAACAACACGAAATGCAACGGCAATGCAACCTTCCTGGACAGCATCATGATCTACCAGTCCATGTCCGGGGATGCGGACAGCGGCACATCATCCTTCACGATGACCGGCGGTTCATTGACCAGCAAGAGCGGTCATGTCTTCCATGTGACCAACACCAGTGCCGTCATTACCCTGAGCGGTGTGGATATCAGCAACGAAGACAGTGAAAATGTCCTGCTGTCGGTATGCGATGACGGCTGGAGCGGGGCCGGCAATACGGCGATGCTCAACGCATCAGCCCAGGAACTTGAGGGCATGATCCTGGTCGGCGACAATTCATACCTGACCCTGAGTCTGACGGACGGTTCGGAATTTACCGGCGCCGTCAGCGGGGAAATCACCGACGCTTCCGGGAATACGATTTCCACTGAAGCAGGCACGGTTGATGTCACCCTGGATGACAGCAGCACCTGGACCCTGACGGCAGACAGTTATATCACATCCTTTACCGGAAATGCGGCCAATGTCATCACCAACGGATATACCCTGTATGTCAACGGTACGGCGCTGACCGGCACAAAGTAAAATTGACCGAAACGGTAAAAAAAATAACAGCGGCTCCGCAAGGGGCCGCTTTTAAGCATAAAAAAGAAAAAATCCCATAAGGAGATTCTTTCAAGACAGGGGATGTGAGAATAATTTTATGTCACAGCAGAAACAGCAATTCGAGCAACAGGATGACCGGCAGTGCTATGCCGGGAAATATCTGCTGAATGAAGCGATCTTTCATGGCGTTCACCTGTTAGAATTATCCCTTTCTGCACCTTTAATGTATACCCTGTTATACAATAAGTAAAACGAAATAAACTAATAATAATATTAGAAATACTGATATAATAACAGTGCTATGAAACGTTATCTTGCATTGCAGAAAATCCTGCAGACAGGCAGTTTTTCCCGGGCTGCCGATGAACTCGGCTACACGCAGTCAGCCATGAGCCAGGCGATTGCCTCACTGGAGGAGGAACTGGGCATCCGGCTGCTGCAGAGAGGCCGCAGCGGGGTCAGGCTGACCCCGGACGGGGAAGAACTTTACCCGTA
>JAFWEA010000369.1 GCA_017543005.1 Solobacterium sp.
AGTACGCGTACTAAATATTCGTTCTACAACTTTCTGGTCAGCACGATAACGGCTGTGGTCCTGCCGCTGGTAGGCATCATCAAAGTCCGTCTTTTCATCGACTTATACGGGTCGGGGCTCAACGGTCTGCAGGTGACGATTGCCCAGGTGATCACGTTCCTGAATATCTGCGAACTGGCATACTCGCTTGCTTTCCGGCAGCTGCTGTTCAAACCGCTGGCGGAGGATGACCATGAAGAAGTGCTGCGGATCTATCACGGGGCCGTCAGGATCTTCCGGATCACCGGCTGTGTGGTTTTGATTGCGGCTGCGTGTGTGGCCCTGGGGTTTCCGTTTTTCGCCGAGTCACCGCTCGATTACTGGCAGACCGCAGGGACATTCTTCCTGCTGGCCATGCCGTACGGGATCTCGTACTTCCTGATGGGGCCGAACTTCGTCATCATGGCCGATCAGAAAGAATACAGGATCAATATCTGGATCCAGACCATTGCGATCATGAGAATGTTCCTGATGGTCCTGGTGATCCGGCTGAAGATGCCGTTTATCTGGATTCTCTGCATCGAGGCAGCCAATATCCTGGTGGCCAACAGCGTGGCCCGGATGATTGCCTTAAAAGCCTACCCGTGGCTGAAGGATCCGTTTGACGAGTCCAGCAATGCGTTTCAGGGCAAGGCGAAGTATGCGGTCATTCAGCGTCTGAGTGAGCTGGCCACAACCCAGACGGATAATATCGTCATCACCGCCTTCATGGGCTATGAGATGACATCGGTCTTCGGCACCTACAGTTACCTGACCGATTCCATTTCCAAGATTACCCAGTCCATGGTGACCTCACCGATGAATTCCTTCGGCAACCTGTTCAATGACAAGCGGGCCGATGCATACAATATCTTTACCGAGTTCTACAATTTTGCGGTCTTTGTCGGCACGGTGGTCAGTGTGGTTATCTTCATCGTCATGCCGCAGTTTGTGCACATCTGGATGGCCAAGCCACTCTATGAAGTATCGGTGGTCATCTGTCTGGCCTTTGCGGCAAATATCTTCTACATGACCATGCGGCAGCCGGTCATCATTGCCCGTGACGCCAACGGATTATATGTCAACGCGAAGAACAACGCCTATCTCATGGCGGTATCCAAGATTGTGCTTTCCGTTTTACTGATTCAGAAATTCGGCCTGCTCGGGGTCATCCTGGCGACGACCATCACCAACTGGACGGTGGACTTCCTGTACAATCCAAACCTGGTCTATCAGAATGTGTTCCATCTTCCGACGGTGAAATACTTCCGGATGGTGGCGGCCCGGGTCCTGATTGCCTTGGTGATCGGCGGGGCAGCCTACCAGGTGTGGAATATGAATCTTGTCTGGATCACAGCCTCGACGCTGCATTTCTTCGAGGCAGTGCTGATGCTGGGCATGGCCACTGGGTTTACGGCCCTAGTGATCTATACAATTTCGTTCCGTTCGTTCCGGGCACTGTTCCGGCGGCTCAGGAGCATCCTGATCCGGCGCAGAAAGGGCAGGGCATAATATGAAAAAACTGCTGAGTATACTGACAGTTCTCGCGCTGTGCGGCTGCACGGCAAGCGGCGGGGTATCGTTCTTTTCGAAAGATGAGATCGATGACGGTCTCTGGCAGTACAGCCGGATCGACCATGAACCCATACAGGCAGAAGCCTTGGGCGGGAAAAACTGGACGGTGGAATTCTGGATCAAGCCCGACAGCAATTATCCGGGCACCGGTTTCTTCAGTCTGGAGGAAGAGTATCATGCGCTGACATTGACCGGCCTGGACCGGCTGGAAGAAGGCTTTGTCGGGCCGGGACTTGTCGAAACGGATAAGGGCTTTAACAATTCCGTGCACAGTAATGCGGGCGTTTCCATTGCCAGCGGGCAATGGAACCTCATCAGCATTACCCAGACTTCCGGCAAGGGCATTCTCTGTGCCCTGAACGGGGAAGAGATCCTGCGGTATGAACTGCAGGAGTCATTCCATAACCCGGTTCTCAGGATCGGAGCCTCCGGCATTGATAACCGGATCAGTGTGGAAGGATATGTATCAGCTCTCCGGGTATTCAGCAACAGCCGCGATCTTTCGGGAATCCGGCAGGAGTATCAGGAGAAATATCCCGCTGTCCTGCTCGATCAGCTGCATTATCCGGACCAGGACAGACTGCAGCGTTCGCTCTGGCTCGACAGCAATTCCATTGCCGGGGTGCCGGTGACCTGGACGGTGCTGGACC
>JAFWEA010000370.1 GCA_017543005.1 Solobacterium sp.
AATGCAACATTGTTGTTGTTATTTGTATAGTTCGTGACTCTGAAATAATAATAACCACCCGTCGGATTGCCAGTGATCGGATAATAGCCGTCTGCGTTCTTTGCGCCTCTGTTCAGACCGCCGCCAAGGCCGATATTACTGATCAGATCCGTCCCGGTCGTTGATTCAAACGCAATCTCCGGATTGTAATACCCGGTCGGGACACTGAACCGCATGGCATTGTTGTTTGTCTGGTTGAACCCGTACATGTTATAGTTCCGGCTGCCCGCAACAGACTGGTTTGCCCCGACCGCGATCGGTTCGCCGACACCCCATGTCTGCCAGCCGAAGCCGGTAACGGAGTAAGCTCTGTCACTGGTGGAATAGCCGTTAAATGCGTAGACAACATTGTCCAGAACTTCCGGAATGATTTCCGTGGAAACATCAATATCAACGATGTTACCGCCGGTGATGACGATGTCCTCATAGCAGTTTGTAACAGAGATGGTATATGTCCGGCGGTAATTCGTCCGGGTTCCACTGGTGTAATTGTCACGTTCGTTGACGATATTTGTCAGGGAAACCGTGACTACCGTGCCGCTCGGCAGGGTTGTCGTCTTGCTGACCGGCAGGCTGTCGCCCGGGTTTGCGTACGGAATTTCAATGGTTGTGCCGTTGATTTCCAGCGCGTCAACCATCCACTGGTCACCTGATTGGTTCTTGCCGCTGTCCTTTTTGTTCTGGGTTGTAAATGTCCAGCTCACATTGTCTGCCGTGAATGTCTTCTTACCCTTGTTATTGCCGCCGGTGCCGAGCGTGCCGTCACCGTAAACACGGGCAGCAATCGTATTGGAAATGCGGTAGTCACCGTAGTTGGCATCATTATTATCGAAATAACCACCGGTGTATACGGTCCGCAGGAAGTAGCTTGCATCGAACGTGAAACTGGTCCGCTTTGTAAGCGTCAGCGTTACTGTCAGAGGCTGCGATGTATTGATATCGTAGTTATAATCAAGGTCCAGATCA
This sequence comes from Solobacterium sp., assembly GCA_017543005.1. Taxonomy (GTDB): domain Bacteria; phylum Bacillota_I; class Bacilli_A; order Erysipelotrichales; family Erysipelotrichaceae; genus Bulleidia. The sequence continues at coordinate 1,006 of JAFWEA010000370.1, forward strand.
CCGTTTCTGGTAATGATCTTGTGCTCGCTGTTCAGCGTATGTGTCGGCTCAGCCCCAAGCTGCGGTGTCTGGGCTGTATTCCCGTAACGGAGCTGGCCTGTATAGCCGCGCGGGATCTCAACGCGTACTGCCTCAGGATAGTTTGTATTCCGTTTGACCGATGCCGGTCCTTCATAAACCAGCGCGTCAAAATCACTGCCCAGTGCAGCCTTCAGAGCGGCCACTTCATCTGCCTTGGCCATATGATATGTCGTGTCGCCAAACACAACATTATATGTAATTGTCAGCGGTGTGGTGTCGTAGTACAGATGGATTGTTTCATTGTCCGCCAGCTGCACGATCAGATCATTGTCAGCGTTTGCTTCCGTACGATAGTACACGAATGTCTGGTCTTCGCCGACCTGGGTTTCACCGTCAAACTCCCGGTAAATAAATGCGCCGAGGTAGATAACCTTGTCCGAGTTGTCAGCACCGCTGCCGATTCTGTAAGTGGCATACTGATATGTATAACCGTCAAACTCAGGATGAGTTGATGCCAGCAGGCCGGAACTCATGGAAGTCGGTCTTGTCAGTGTTTCAGGATGGAAGATGATCGCATTGGCATAATCTGCCGTAAGGTCAATTGAATCCAGTCTGGTTGTGGTGTATGTCGAGAAACTGTCCGCAGTAAAGACAACCTTGTTGTCCCGTACCAGGACATCATCTACCAGTTCAGCCCTGCCATCGTCAGTGATATGCACCAGGCGGTCACCCGCATCAATATAATCGGACGTCCAGGTGACTCTGACCGGGAATGCCGGTTCGACTTCCACGCCGTCCTTCCAGAAACTGATGTCAACACCATAGATCCGGTAGGTATTGTCATCGAGCACCTGCAGGGTTTTGGCAAGAATCTCCGGATCATCAACAGTTTCGATCTTCATGACCGTACCGGCTTCGAATGCGCCGGCCGGGGCCTTGACTGTAATGTGATCAGCACCGAAGGTTTCATCGAAGTCAACGCTGCCGTCCTCATCGACTGCCACAATGGCATAAACAGAGAAGCCCGACGCACTGAACGATGCCTCTACATCGTTGTATGTGACATCCTCGTACACATCTTCCGTAACTTCATAGGAATACGCTTCAGCGATGACTCTTGTCTCTTCGTGTGTACCGGCCAGAACTGTCCTTGTCTTTTCCACAGGAACGGTCTCTGTCTCTGTCTTTGTATATGCTTCACGGATCACATACGGTTCCGTCTCGTAATAGTACTCCGCAACCAGCTTTGTCTTCTTGCTCTTGCTGTTCCTGCCGAACGAGAACAGCCGCATCAGCAGAGACATCGGTTCTTCTTTTTCAACCATTCTGGTCTTCAGCACCTGGTGGTAGCCGATCTCTGCAGGAACTTCCACGGTTGTTTCCCGTGTCTCATAGTCTGTATATGTTTCCTCGCGGTAATCTTCAACTGTAACTGTCTCTGTTTTTTCCGGGACATACACGGTTCTGGTTGTTTCGCCGGTCTTCACCTGCGCCGTAACAGCATTGCCGGTTTCCGGTTCTGCCGTCAGGAAATCAACCCGGCCGGTGTCATCCACATGCACAACATCATAATCAGCCGCAGCTTCCATGCCCGCAGCTTTCAGGGATACGTCTACTTTCTTTCCTTCATCCGGCTGCACAGGATTACCGTCAGTGTCTACAAAGGAGATATCAACTGCCTTATAGTCTTCTCCGAGCGCGTTCAAAGCAGCCGTTTCTGCCGCTCCTGCGTCACCAACGACTAAATTGACTTCCTTTCCGCCAAAGGTATCGGAAGGATATCTTACGGTAACCGTGACACCGTTGTATGTAACCGGGTCCGGTGTAATCAATGTAACTTCTGCAGGTTCTTCAATTGCCTCCGCAGGCTCTTCTGCCTCAGCAGGTTCCGCCGGTTCTGCAGGTTCTTCGGCAGCAGGCTCCGGTGCCGCCGGGGCGTCCGCTTCTTCATCATCAGCCTGCCCCGCTTCAGCTTCCGGTTCTTCTTCCGCCGTTTCGGAAATTACTTCCTCTTCTTCAGATTCTCCGGCTTCTTCCAGAACTGCTTCTTCCGGTTCCTCCGTTTCCTGGATTTCCGTGATCTCAGGCTCATCTTCTGCCGGTTCATTGATCTCCTCTGCCTTGACCGGTGAATACATCGTCACCGACATCAACACAGACAGAATTCCGGCCATTATCTTTTTCTTCATTCGTGACACCCCCAAACCAATGTAAATGCAAGACAAAAAATGTGCTCATACTGTGTATTAATTCTAGCACACTACTCGCGCATTTTTTTATATATATTTTGTTTTAAAAATATTTTTATATGTCAGAAATCTATTGCCATGCGGGCAGATTCTTCCTCACTCAGCTCACGTACTTCTTTCTCCATGACACCATAAACACGGCTGCACATGGTCAGTACACTTGGCCTATGGGTTGTGACAATGCAGGTGCGTTCCGCATGATCACCCATGATATTGCGCAGTACTTCCCGTTCTGTCGCAACGTCCAGAGCGGAAGTTGCTTCGTCAAGCAGAAGCACAGGCGCATCCCGCAGCAGGGCCCGCGCTATGGCGAGGCGCTGGGCCTGGCCTTCGGACAGGCCGCGGCCGCGTTCACCGACCGGGTTGTTGATGCCCTGCGGCATGCGCTCAATAAATTCCCAGGCACAGGCCGTCTTCAGACAGGAAATGATTTCCTCGTCCGTGGCATCTTCCTTTACGATACGCATATTCTCGGCAACCGTGCCGGAGAGGATCGTGTTGCCCTGGGGCACATAGGAAAAGTATCTGCGGATATCCGCGTTGCCGGGGATGAATGTATTCTTCTCCGTAATAATGCCGGCGGTCCCCTTCTGCGGTGTGACCAGGCCGAGCATGAG
>JAFWEA010000371.1 GCA_017543005.1 Solobacterium sp.
CACAGGAGCCGGGCATACTTGCCCCAGGCCGCATAGGAAAGCGACGGATGGCCGGAATAAACCACCCCGTTGCGGTGCCGGAAGTTCTCCGGGATCGCCCCCATGTACTGGATATCCGTGTTTTCGGGATGATAGGGCGGCGTATTGTCACGCAGCACCTGCCACAGGGCCGGATCCACCGGCGGGTTCTCCCAGCCGCTCGGGTCGGTGTTGTCACCGGTCTGCATCGGCATCAGAATCGTGCCGCTGTCGCCGCACAGTTCCATCAGCGCGTCCACGACGGTCCGGGCGCCGCCGGCCACATACCCGAGCGCAGACAAAGATGAGTGCACTTCGATCACCATGCCCGGCCTGGCCCCCACATCCTTCAGGGCCCCCAGCAGGCTGTCCTTCGTCACGACCTGTCTGATTGTCTGCTGGTTTTTCATACTCTTTCCCCTTTCCTCATGCTCAGCCGTTCACCTTCCGGCTGCGCTTCAGGTGTTCCATCAGTTCTGTCGTCACCCGGTCCAGACCGTCTTCCGTAAAGGTGCCGGTTTTCAGCATCATATAACCGGTCATGAGACTCTTCTTGAACGCCTCGGTATCCTCCGGCAGGATTTCTGTCATATCAAGCGAATTGCAGGCCTTGATCACCTGCTGCAGCAGCATTGCCTTCTGCATGACCAGGTGTTCCTGCGCTGTTTCCTGCAGCACCTTGGCCAGCGGCCAGTGCCGGTTGGTATCCGTCAGGGCCACCTTAATCACATCGAAGTCGCCGGTTACCGTCTCGATCTGCTTAAGCAGCTCCACCAGTTCCTCACGGGACAGGTCTGCCATCAGCAGGTATTTCTCACTCGTCCCGGCATGCGGACCGCGGTGTTCTTCCATTTTCTCAAACAGGCTGCCCAGCGGTTCATCCAGGCAGCTGTCGTCAACGATCCCGGTCGCAATCCCGAGATTGTCAGCCACTGCCCGGCAGATGGCCAGATCCTGCCAGTCAATACCATAAAATAATATCTTTTTCATTGTTCTCTTTTCCCTGTAATTCATGATAATCGGTCTTTTGCGATGAATCAATTTGGTTCTGTTTTTTTTACCATTAGATTATAATGGATACCAGAAAGGTTATGTATGGCAATGAAAATATATCAGTCTGCTGAAGATTATCTGGAAACGATCCTTTTTCTCCAGGAAAAAAACGGGTATGTCCGTTCGGTTGACATTGCCCAGGACCGCGGTCTGAGCAAGCCAAGCGTCAGCGTGGCCATGAAGAAACTGCGTGAGAACGGTTATATCCAGATGGATCGTGACGGTTCCATCAAACTGCTGGAACCCGGGTATGAGATTGCCCGGCGGACGGCAGAGCGGCATCATCTGCTGACCACCCTGTTCATTGCGATCGGTGTGGATCCGGAAACCGCCGAGGACGACGCCTGCAAGATCGAGCATGATCTGAGCAGCGAAACATTCGACCGGATCAAGGACTACGTTTCCAAGGCCGGCATCCAGACAGAATCATCCAAATGAAGAAAGCCGGCTGCCCGGCTTTTTTCGTTACTTCAGTTTTTTCAGTTCTTCACTGACGGCCGCCAGGATCACGGCGGTCTTTTCCTTATCGAGGGTCACAGCGCACTCAGCCGGGTCTTCGATCAGCTTCCGCGGCTTGCCCAGATCCCTGTCCTTCATGAAATCAAGGCCGATCGGCGGCAGGTCCAGATCGGTTTTGCCGGTGATGACGCCATAGGCGGACGCAGCGATCAGATAGTCGCCGTACAGCCCCGCATGTTCGCCATCCTTCCAGTACAGTTCGATCTCCGGATGATCCTGCTGCAGCTTCTGCCAGACCAGCCCGACCGGCGAAAGCAGCGAACCGGTTTCCGCCGCCAGTTTTGTATAGCAGTCAATCATCTTGGCCTGGTTCTCGGGGAATCTCTTTTCCGCCCAGGTCATGACGATCACCGGCACCGTACCGGCTGTCTGGCACATCTCGATGATCCGCCTGGCATTGGTGAAGGTGCTTTCCACTTCGGGGAACGGGTGGGCTCCCTGCTGGATGACACAGTAATCATAGTGACCGTAGAGGATATTGAACCGGGTGGCGAAATACTCGTCCATATGCCAGTCCAGGTAACGGCCCGGATAGGCCAGCATGGTGACATCCGGCTTTGCCCCGTCGGTTTCACAGAACCGGGCAAACAGTTCCGGCATGTCATTGAAGAAGGTGTGGCTGTTGCCGATAAACAATACTCGCATAACTCCTCCTCTATTGCCCCGCACATGCGGATTTTATAAATTAATGATACATGAAAAAGCAGGCAGGCAGGGGAAAATCGACTGATTGACGAAACCCTGAAGATGGCATACGCTGAAGGTAACAAATGGAGGATAATCATGAAGATCATTAAGAACGCCCAGGTCTACGCACCGGCTCCCCTGGGCAAAAAAGACATTCTCATTGAAGGTGAGAAAATCGTTCGTCTCGCCGACGCCATCAACGAATATGATGCGATCGACGAAGTCGAGAAGATCGATGCCGGCGGCCGGACGGTTGTCCCGGGCTACCTGGACATCCATGAGCACATTACCGGCGGCGGCGGTGAAGGCGGTCCGACCACCAGAGTACCGGAATCCCAGCTGTCGGTCATCGTCGGCGCCGGCGTGACCACCGTTGTCGGCCTGCTCGGCACGGACGGCATCTCCCGCAGCCTCGAAAACCTGCTGGAAAAGACAAAATCCTATAATGAACTCGGCATTACCTGCTTCATGCTGACAGGTTCCTATGGTCTGCCGACCGTTACCCTGACCGGCGATGTGGAACGCGATATCATGCTGTTCAGCCAGATCATCGGTGTCAAGACAGCCATGTCCGACCACCGCAGCTCCAACATCACCGGCGAAGAACTGATCAAGCTGGCCACCGCCGCAAGACGCGCAGGCCTGCTCTCCGGCAAGGCCGGCCTCACCACCATCCACATGGGTGACAGCCCGCGGAAGCTGGAACCGCTGTTCTATGCCCTGGATCATGCGGATGTACCGATCTCCAAGTTCCTGCCGACCCACATGACAAGAAATCCAGACCTCTTCGAGGACGGCATCAAGCTCATGAAGCGCGGCGGTTATATCGATGTCACAGCCGGTGAAACCCTGGAAGGCAACCGGCAGGTCGCCGACATGCTCGTCAAGGCCTTCGCCGAAGCCGGCTATGACAACATGTCCATGACCAGCGACGGCTACGGTTCCATGCCGAAGTTCAACGAAAAGAAAGAACTGATCGGTCTGACCTACAGCACCCCGCGGTCCCTGCACCAGCTGATCAAGGTCCTAGTCCAGGAAAAGGATGTACCGCTGGAAGAAGCCCTGAAGCTTCTGACCGTCACCCCGGCCAAGCTGATCAACCAGGCCGGTATCAAGGGCACCATCGCAGCCGGTGCCGATGCTGACCTGATCATCTATGACGATGACATGAACGTCGATACCGTCTATGCCCGCGGCAGACTGGCAGTCGATCACAAGAATGTCCTGATGAAGGGCAAATTCGAATAAGCCTTACGAAAATACGGCTGTCCGGGATCTCCGGACAGCCTTTCTTTTTTACTTCAGTTTCTCCGCCAGTTCATCCGCTGACAGGTTATCGTTGCTGGCCTTGCCATAGTAGGCAAATTCAATGTTCAGATCATGATCGAGGATGAAGGTGGCCGGCAGCTGCAGTTCTTCCCCTTCATAGGCACCATGGGTCAGGCCTGCCGCCTTTACGATGGCCCGCTTGGCTGCCCACTTTTCGGAATTGTAGTCATGCAGTTCGTCCTTGTCCTTCGCCACCGGGATATCAAAATCCAGGTACAGGACCCGGTCCGGATCGCAGATCACTTCATACGGCAGCGGGAATTCCTTTGTCTCATCGGCAACCCGCTGCGGGTCAGACTGCAGCACAATCAACAGCTGCCCGCCGGTTTCCCTGATCTTTTCATAATTCAGGGCATACTGGCGGATTTCAAACTGGCAGCTCGTGCAGCCCAGGTACCGCAGGAAGACAAGCGCGGTTTTGCCCGGCACCCGGCGGACGGTTTCAAGAATGGTACGGTCGGTCTCAAACGGTGTGCGGAATGTGAAATCCTTCATCACATCCCCGGCTGTGTACTTCGGCATCTTCGCTACCTCCTCTTATTCCTTTTCAAGCAGACGGATCAGGGCATCCCCGCACTCCGACGTGGAAGCGGTGCCGCCCAGGTCTGTTGTCAGACTGTCTTTTGTTTCAACCATGGTTTCGATGGCCTTCATGATTTTTTCCGCCCAGGCGTCATGCCCGAAGAATTCCAGCATGTCCGCCACGGAACGGATCATCGCCAGCGGATTGGCAATGCCCTTTCCGGCAATATCAGGCGCCGAGCCGTGAATCGGTTCGAACATGGACGGATACTTCCGCTCCGGATTCAGATTGGCTCCCGAAGCCAGGCCCATCCCGCCGGAAATCGCTGCCCCGAGGTCCGTCAGGATATCCCCGAACAGGTTGGACGCCACCACGACCTGGAAACGTTTCGGATCCTTGACCATGAACATGCTGGCGGCATCGACCAGGAAGGTCTGCGTCTTGACATCAGGATATTCCTTTCCAATTTCCGCAAAGATCTGATCCCAGAACACCATCGAGTAATTCAGAGCGTTGCCTTTGGAAATGGAAGTCAGGGTCATATGCTTCTTGCGGGCCAGATCATAGGCATAGCGCATGATCCGCTCGCAGCCCATCCGGGAGAAAACCCCGTTCTGGATGACGACTTCCTGCGGTGTATCGGGATACAGCCAGGC
>JAFWEA010000372.1 GCA_017543005.1 Solobacterium sp.
GATGGGCGGCAGCCGTTTCCCGCTGGATGAGCTGCGTCATGCCGGCGTGGATCTCATGACCCCGCAGCCGGTGGCCACAGCCCTGGAGAAGTTTGCGGCCGTGCTGGCCGAAGCGGAAGCGCTGGCGGATCAGCTCTGAATCCGAATCATTGCAGAAAGAACCGGCAGATGCCGGTTTTTTTCCGGCAATTTGACGATTCGTGCGAATAGTATCTGTGGAGAGAAAACCATGGAACTGAGAGATCTTCTGATCGGGGCCTCCCGATACTATAACGGTGACTGGTCAAAAACAGCCAGGGCGGTGCAGAAGCATGAAGAACACCCGCCGGTACAGGAGCAGTGCCTGACCATCTGTGATGCGGCTTATCCGGACGCCCTGCGGCAGCTGAGGTTTCCGCCCTGGGTTCTGTATTATGAAGGGGACCTGAATCTTCTGAAGCGGCCGATGATCACGATGATCGGCTCCCGCAAATGCACCCCGTACGGGGCCGGCATTACCTCCTATCTGGCCGCATCACTGGCAAAACGGTATGTGCTGGTGTCAGGCCTGGCCAAAGGGGTGGACGGCATCGTCCATGAGACGGCCATGCAGGCGGGCGGGGCGACCATCGGGGTGATCGGCTGCGGCCTGGATATTCACTATCCCCGCAGCAATAACATGCTGTACCGCAGAATGAAGAAAAGCCAACTGATCCTGTCCGAATATCCCTGCGGCACGCCGCCCAGAAAAGAACATTTTCCCTGGCGCAACCGCATCCTGGCAGCGCTGGGCGAACAGATCATCGTCACCCAGGCCGCCCTGCGCAGCGGCACGATGCTGACGGTGAACGAAGCCCTGAACCTGTCCCGGACGATCTGGTGTGTGCCGTATCCCTTCGGTGATGAAACCGGGGCCGGAAACAATCTCCTGATCTCGCAGGGGGCCAATATTCTTTACCGTCCGGAGCAGGTGTCTGATTTTCATCCGGAAAAACATAGATCTTGCAAAGACGGATCAATTTCTGTATCCTAGGCATTGTTTTACAAGATGAGGTGAGAGGCAATGAAAAAACTTGTCATCGTGGAGTCACCCTCCAAATCGAAGACAATTCAGAAATATCTCGGTCCGGACTATACGGTCGTTTCCAGCAAGGGCCACATCCGGGATCTTGCCATCCGCGGCAAGGATGGTCTCGGCGTGGACGTGGAAGGCGGTTTTGTGCCGACCTATGAGATTTCAAAAGATAAAAAAGATATCGTGAAGGATCTGCAGACCCGGGCTGCCAAAGCCGGGCAGGTCTTCCTCGCAACCGACCCGGACCGCGAAGGAGAGGCCATCTCCTGGCATCTGGCCCAGGAACTCGGTCTGCCGGAAGATGCGGTTGACCGGGTTACATTCCATGAAATTACCCACGATGCCGTCAGAGAAGCCTTCGGGCAGCCGCGGCAGATTGATATGGACCTGGTGCATTCGCAGGAAACCCGCCGGATCCTTGACCGGATCATCGGTTTCAAGCTGTCCAAGCTGCTGCACAGCAAGATCAAGTCCAAGTCGGCCGGCCGGGTTCAGTCGGTGGCCCTGAAACTGATCGTGGAGCGGGAAAAGGAAATTCAGGCTTTTGTACCGAAGGAATACTGGACCGTGGACGCGAAGTTCCGCAAGGACGGCATTCCGTTTACGGCTTCCCTGGCCCGTATCAACGGGGAGAAGGCAGAACTGCACAATGAAGCGGAAGCCATGCAGGTCTATGACAGCTGCCAGGGTGAGTTCACCCTGACCAGCCTCAAGCCGACAACCAAATCAACGGCCCCGTTCAAGCCGTTTATCACATCCACCCTGCAGCAGGAAGCTTCCACCAAGCTGGGCTTTGCGGCCAAGCGGACCATGTCGATTGCCCAGAAGCTCTATGAAGGCGTCGATATCGGCAACGGTCAGGAAGGTCTGATCACATACATGCGTACCGACAGCACCCGGCTTTCCAATGTCTATATGGCAGCGGCCCGGAAGCGGATTGAAACGCTGTACGGGAAAAAGTACCAGGGCACATACAAGGTGAAGAACGATTCGAATGCCCAGGATGCCCATGAAGCCATCCGGCCGACCAGCCTGGAGAATGAACCGGATAAGATCAAGCCGTATCTGACCAATGAGCAGTACAAACTCTATAAGCTGATCTATGCCCGGGCCCTGGCATCCCTGATGGCCCCGGCCAGATTCAGCGGTGAAGCTCTCACCCTGGAACAGAACGACTGTGAGTTCACGGCCAACGGCAGCCGCATGACCTTTGACGGCTGGCTGAAGGTTTACGGGGATTACTATGCCAGCAAGGATACGGTCCTGCCGGAACTGGCGGAAGGCGAAAAGCTGATGGCGGAAGAAGTGAAGCCCATGCAGCACTTTACCGAACCGCCGGCCCGCTACACTGAAGCAAGACTGATCCGTGAGATGGAAGAAGACGGGATCGGCCGGCCGTCCACCTATGCCATGATCATTGATACGATTCAGGAACGCGGCTATGTGGAACTGAAGCCGTCCACCGAGAAATCCAAGACGAAAGTCTTCTTCCCGACCGAACAGGGAACATTGACCGTCGAGAAGCTGGATGAATTCTTTGCGGATATCATCAATACGAAATACACTGCCAGAATGGAAAACGAATTGGATGAAATTGCCGAAGGCAAGGAAGACGAAGTCCGGGTTCTGACCTCATTCTGGAAGAAATTTACCCCGCTGCTGGATGAAGCCTACGAGAAGATGGAAAAGATCCAGCCGGAAAAAACCGGGGAAGTCTGCCCGGAATGCGGCGGTGATCTGGTCTACCAGACCGGCCGCTTCGGCAAATTCATTGCCTGCAGCAATTTCCCGACCTGCCGCTATACCCGGCAGCTCAATACCGAAGTGCGGGAAAAGCCGGAGCCGACCGGAAAGATCTGTCCGGACTGCGGCGGGGAACTGCTGAAACGGCGCAGCCGCTATGGCACATATTTCCTGGGCTGTTCCAACTTCCCGACCTGCCGTCATATGGAAACGCTGGAAGGGGAACCGATTGCTCTGAAGAGCACCCGTACTGCAAGAAAGACAACCGGCCGTACAGCAGCCCGCAGAACCGGCCGGAAAAAGGCGTAAATCATGAAACAGGAAGCGATTGTCATCGGTGCCGGCCTGGCCGGCAGTGAGGCGGCCTGGCAGCTGGCTGAACGCGGCATCCGGGTCAGACTGATCGAAATGAAGCCGCAGAAGCGTACTCCGGCCCACGCGGCTGATACGTTTGCCGAGCTGGTCTGTTCCAATTCCCTGCGCTCCGATGCCGTAACCAACGCGGCCGGTCTTCTGAAGGAGGAAATGCGGCTGATCGGCTCGGTCATCATGAGCTGTGCCGATGCCCACCGGGTACCGGCCGGATCGGCGCTGGCTGTAGACCGTGAGGGCTTCTCCCGGGCGGTTACGGAAAAACTGCAGAATCATCCGCTGATTGAGATCGTCAGTCAGGAGATGGACCATATTCCGGATGAACCGGTCATCATTGCCAGCGGCCCGCTGAC
>JAFWEA010000373.1 GCA_017543005.1 Solobacterium sp.
ACCCGCCAGCCGCGGGCTTCGGCATACTTCGAATACATGCGGAACAGGTCCCCCGCAAAGATATTGCCTTCATCGCCGCCGGCCCCGCCGCGGATTTCCATGATCACGTCATGATCATCGTCCGGATCACGCGGGATGAGCAGTTTCTGGATCCGGGCCAGCAGTTCTTCCCGGGCCGGCTCGCACTCGGCCAGTTCCAGCTCGGCCATCTCCCGCAGCTCCGCATCCTCATCGGCAGCCATTTCCTGCGCCTGTTCAATCCGGGAATCCAGTTCCTGCAGCTGCACCCAGGCATCCACGGGCTGCTTCAGCCGCGCTTCCTCCTTGGACAGCCGGGTCATTTCGCGGGGATCCCGGAGGGTTTCTTCCGCCACCAGCTTCCGGTTGATCTCCTGATACTGTTCTTCGATTTCCTTCAGTTTTGCCCGTACAGGATCCATGTGTTTTCTCCTTTATTCATCAACCGCTTTTTCCCGGGCGGCATAGTTCGTCTTGAGCCGGCGCAGGGCCCGCGCTTCCAGCTGCCGGATGCGCTCCCTGGTCACGTGGCAGGCAGCCCCGACTTCCTCCAGGGTCTTCGGGGTCCCGTCATCCAGACCGAACCGCATGCGCAGGATCATCTGTTCCCGCTCCGGCAGTTCGGCAATCATTTCCGCTACTTCCTCCCGCAGGAATTCCCGGTCGGCATAAGCAGAAGGATCTTCCGCCGAAGGATCTTCGATAAAGTCGCTCAGCACCGAGGATTCTTCATCCCCGGCAGGCTGTTCCAGCGAGACCGTATCCATCGCGGCCTGCAGGACCTCCTGCACCTTGCGGGCGGAGATGCCGTCCAGCTTCGCCGCGATCTCTTCGGGTTCCGGTTCCCGGTGCAGCTCCTGCAGCAGTTCCTTCTGGACCCGCCGGATCTTGACCAGTATTTCGTTCATATGGACCGGCAGGCGGATATCCCGGGCCTGGTCGGCAATGGCCCTGGCCATGGACTGCCGGATCCACCAGGTCGCATAGGTGCTGAAGCGGAAACCCTTCGTATAGTCGAATTTTTCCACGGCCCGCATGAGGCCGATATTGCCTTCCTGGATCAGATCCTGCATGGACAGGCCGTGATTCATATAGTCACGGGCAATGGCCACAACCAGCCGCAGATTGGCGTTGATCATCTTCTCCTTGGCCGCCGGATCACCTTCCAGACACTTTTTCGCGGTTTCCCGCTCTTCGTCCGCATCCATCAGCTGGATCTGACCGATTTCGTTCAGATACTGATGAATCGAGTCTGAAAGATGGGCCCGGCTGTCTTCATCCTCAAACGGATCCGGAATATCGTCTTCCGCCTGTTCCTCTTCAGGAAACAGGGCTTCTTCCTCATCCAGTTCTTCCTGAGTCAGTGTCTCTTCCGGTAATGTGCTCATACAAAATCTCCCTTCGGCAGTCTTATTTTACAATGAATCCCCCTGACGGCAGAAAAAAACCTGCCGAGCAGGTTCTTTCTTACTTCAGTCCGTACTTCTTGTTGAAGCGTTCTACACGGCCCTGGGCCTGTGCGAATCTCTGACGGCCCGTATAGAACGGGTGGCAGTTCGAGCAGGTATCCACTCTGATGTCCTTAACAGTGGAACCGGTTTCGAATTCAGAGCCGCAGCTTGTGCAGACAACCGTTGTCCGATAGTACTTCGGATGAATGTCCTTCTTCATTTCTGTTCTCCCTTCCAGCCTTGGACCGCCTGTGGGCCCAAAGAAAGTGCGCTGTTATAGTATCATGATCCGTCCGCTTGGGCAAGATCCTTTTTTACTCCGCTGTGTCGCGCCAGATATCCGCACCCAGCGCCTTCAGCTTCTCGTCAATCGCGTCGTAGCCGCGGTCAATGTGATAGATGTCGTGGATCTCCGTCACGCCGTCGGCGATCAGGCCCGCCAGCACCAGCGAAGCCCCGCAGCGCAGGTCGGTCGCCGTCACCTTGTCACCATACAGCTTGGCCGGTCCCTTGATCTCGCACATGCCGTTGCCGACTTCGATATCCGCCCCCATGCGCTGCAGTTCCGGGCAGTGCTTGAAGCGTTCCTTGTAGATCGTATCCTCGACCCGGCTGATGCCTTCACACTGCGTCAGAAGCGTCGTCAGGGGTTGCTGCAGATCCGTCGCAAAACCCGGATACGGCTTGGTTGTCACATCCACAGCCTTCAGTTTTGCCGGGGTCGAGACCCGGATGGAATCAATGCCGATATCCATGGTCACGCCGATCTCATCCAGTTTCGAGGTCAGCGCCTCGATATGCTTGGGGATGACATTGAGGATCTTCACGTCATCGGCCATGGCCGCCGCCAGGATCAGGAACGTACCGGCTTCGATCCGGTCCGGGATGATTTCGTGAAAGCACCCCTCGAGATGGTGCACGCCGTCAATCGTGATGATGTTTGTACCGGCCCCTTTAATCCGGGCACCCATCTTGTTCAGCAGGGTGGCCACGTCGATGATCTCCGGTTCCTTGGCCGCGTTCTCGATCGTGGTCCGGCCTTCGGCATAGACGGCCGCCATCATGATGTTGATGGTCGCCCCGACGGAAGAGATATCCAGGAAGATCTTGTCCCCGATGAGCTTATCAGCCCGGATCGTATAGCAGCCGCGGTCATACTCCACCTCGGCTCCGAGTGCCTCAAAGCCCTTGATATGCAGGTCGATCGGCCTCGGCCCCAGGTAGCACCCGCCCGGCATCTTGATCCGTACATAGCCGTACTTGCCCAGCAGCGCGCCCATAAAGTAATACGAAGCCCGCAGTTTGGTCACGATATCGTCATCGAGATCGATGTTCTTCATATTTGTCGGATCGATGATCAGATGGCCGCTGCGGTCCGTGCTGACTTCCACGTTGAGCAGCGCCAGGATCCTGGACAGAGAATCCACATCATCGATATTCGGCACGCCGACAATCGTCACCGGCCCGCTGGCCAGCACCGCCGCCGGAATGAGTGCCACGGTCGCATTCTTCGACCCGGAGATGGTCACTTCCCCGCGCAGCCTCCGGCCGCCTCTTATCTTAATGACTTCCTGCATGGTTTAATTCCCCCTCAATATATGCCAGCATTTCCTGACAGTCCTTGACCAGCACATCACATTCGCTCTGGTCCTGTCCGAAACGCCGGTCCTCTCTCGCAATCACCGTCATGCCCGCGTTCTTGCCTGCCTCGATGCCGAAGCGGCTGTCTTCATACACGACGCATTCCGCCGGCTCAGCGCCGAGCATCTGTGCTGCCGTCAGATAGACATCCGGGGCCGGTTTCGGCCGCTTCATCGAATCCGAATCGATGATGACATCGAAATCCCCGGTGATGCCCATCTCCCGCAGGGCCCGGTCAATGATCGGCCGCGGCGAAGACGAGCAGCACGCCAGCTTCAGCCCGTATTCCTTCAGTTTTGCCAGCACTTCCGGAATCCCCGGAAACATGACTTCCCGGCAGTTCAGCGGCCGGGCCGCAAAGTATTCATCATTTTTCTGTCTGATTTCTTCCCGGGACAGCCGGTGGTCCAGCATCTCATACAGCATGTCGTATGTCTGGGCCATGTTCGTGCCGATAATCGTGTAGACCTGTTCGTTTGTCCCGG
>JAFWEA010000374.1 GCA_017543005.1 Solobacterium sp.
CCGACTTCCTCACCGGTGGTGAACAGGAATTCCAGCGGCGGATGCGGGAACGCATCGGAGTCGCTGTCCATCAGCGCCAGCATGTAGGCAACACCCTTGCCGTCATCGGCGCCCAGGGTGGTGCCGTCAGCGGTCAGGATATCGCCGTTCAGCACCAGCTTCAGGCCGTCTTTCGTAAAATCATGGACGGTATCGCTGTTTTTCTCGCATACCATATCAAGATGCGCCTGCAGCAGCACGGCCGGCTGATCTTCACAGCCGGGTGAACCGGACTTCTTGACCACGACATTGTTCTTTTCATCCACCCGGTGATACAGGCCGAGCGCTTCCGCCCGTTCTGCCACAAAGCGGGCTGCTGCCGCTTCATTGTATGAGCCGCGGGGAATGGCTGAGATATCTTCAAAGTATTTCAGCGCCAGTTTCGGTTCCAGATCCTTGAGAATGTATTCCATGTTTTTACCCTTTCTTCATAATGGTGTTATTGTACCCCGGGCCGGAGATCCTGACAAACGGGCTCCTGTTAATTGTTGATAAATTGTTAGGCAGAATATTCCACTGTGAATAGATTGTCATCGTTTTCCGGTCCGGTTCAGAAGAAAACAGTGCCGTACAGCACTGTTCTGTATATTCTCAGTTGACTTCAGTCGAGAACCTTCACGTATTCGATGACCGGCTGCGCTTCCGGCGGAATCGTGCCGTTGTTGTCGACCGGCCTGGCATCAGCTGCGATCTGCAGGGCCACATCCAGGCCATCCGTCACGTGCCCGAACGCCGCATAATCCCCGTCCAGGTAGGCGGCATCTGCGACCATGATGAAGAACTGTGAGCTGGCGCTGTCCGGATTCTTGGCTCGGGCCATGGAAATTGTGCCGGTCACATGCTTGATCGTATTGCTGTCCCAACCGTTTGATTTGAATTCACCCGGAATGGTCTTTCCGGAGCCGCCGGTGCCGTTGCCGTCCGGGTCCCCGCCCTGGATCATGAAGCCGTCCATGATCCGATGGAACGTCAGGCCGTCATAGAAGCCCTCTTCCGCCAGGGTCATGAAGTTTTCCACCGTCAGCGGGGCAGCGCTGCTGTCCAGTTCGATCGTCATGACCCCGTAGTCCTTGACCTTCATTTCCACATGGTGCAGTTCCGCAGCAGCCGGGGCAGCGGTTTCCGCCGGTGCTTCTTTTTCTGCCGCACACCCGCACAGCATGGCCAGCAGTACGCCTGCCAGTATCTTTCCTGTCTGTTTCATCTCTGCCTCACAGCCGGTTCTGCCGGGCCCAGCGTTCAATCTGGGGTTTTGCCTGTTCCACTTCACTGCCGCGGATGGCCAGACCCGGTCCGACCATGGCCCCGTGACAGTGCTTCTTCAGGGCCTTTGCGGCTTCGGCCAGGCCGCTGCCTTCATGGGTCATGACCGGAAGGACGGTCTTGCAGTCAAAGTCAAGCCGGTCCAGCAGGGTGAACACCGCCATGGGATAGGTTCCCCACCAGCACGGTCCGGCCACGACGATATTCTCATACGCATCCAGATTGTCCAGATATGCCTTCAGTTCCGGCCGGGCATCCGCCTGCAGTTCTGCCTTGGCTTCCTCGGTGCATTTCGTGTAGTCGGCGCTGTATGTCTTCACCGTCTCCACCTCAAACAGATCCGCCCCGGTGATCTCGGCAATGTATTCGGCCACAATCTCCGTATTGCCTTTGGCCAGGGATCTGACTGCCCCGCCGGCGTAGTTTTCGCCTTTGCGGGAGTAATAAATTACCAGTGTATCTGCCATTTTCCTGTTCTTCCTTTCTTTTAACCGCGCGGTTTCTCCGCCAGGATCATGAACATGTCGGCGTCATGATTGCCTTCGGCGGTCACCGGCCGCTTCTGGATCACCCGCGGTCCGAAGCTTTCATCCAGTTCCTTTACGATCATCCCGAGTTCCTGCAGATATGCCGCATCCCAGTGCGGTCTTTCATAGTCGGCCGCCGGCAGGTTCTTGGCAAAATCATTCCGCTCCCTAAGCATTTCCGGACTGTCACTCGGATGTTCATATTTATCTTTGTTTTTGTCACTGGCCGCGTTCATGGTGGTGCCTTCCGCATCGGTGCGCCGGAAGACGCGGTTATACCGGGCATCGCAGTTCATGATCCGCCCGCCCGGTTTCAGCACCCGCACCATCTCCCGGTAGGCTTTCGCCGGATCCGGCAGGGTCCAGGTGACATTGCGGGTGAAGATGAAGTCAAATGTCTCATCCGCAAAGCCCATGTCCTGGGCGTCCATGCACAGGAACTCGATATCATCCAGACCGCACTTCGCGGCTGTTTCCGCGGCCACTTCGGCCATTTTTTCCGCATAGTCAATGCCGGTCACGGCACAGCCCGCTTCCCGCAGAATCATCGCCGCAAAGCCCGGCCCGCAGCCCAGATCCAGTGCCTTAACCGATTCCTGTTCCGGCAGGCGCGAAACAATCTCCTTCTGCCAGGCTTCAAAAGCCGGCAGAGTCCGCTCTTCCATGGTCTCATCGCCGAACTCGACAGCCCGCATGGACCAGTAGCGGTTGA
>JAFWEA010000375.1 GCA_017543005.1 Solobacterium sp.
TTACGGGTATACGGAAATGATCGCCAAGGCCATTGCGGAAGGCCTGGTGGAGAGCGCGGACGGCAATATGGATGTCCTGCTGCACAACATGCAGGAGGATGATCCGGCCGTTGTCATTGATGAAATCAACCGCGCCGACGGTGTTCTCTTCGGCAGCCCGACCATTGTCGGTGAAGCCCTGCCGCCAATCTTCAACCTGACCACCGGCCTGCATGCGGCCCTGGTCAAGGGCAAGCACGCTGCGGCTTTCGGCAGCTTCGGCTGGAGCGGCGAGGCAGTTCCGCATCTGACCGAGCGGCTGAAGCAGCTCAACATGAAGGTCCATGACGGCCTGCGCATCCGCTTCAAGCCTTCCGGGGCTGATCTTCGGGAAGCCAAGGCGTATGGCGAATACTTCGGTCATCTGGTCCGCGGTACCGTCTCAGACAGCGCTGAATAAAAACATCACAGGGCCGGGAGCGTTATAGCTTCCGGCTTTTCTGTTCCGACGTTGACTTGCGGCAGAGAATCGTTGTATATCAGAAGAAAGAAAGAAGAGAAAAACAATGAAAATATGGGCACACCGGGGCTGCAGTTACAGATTCCCGGAAAATACACTTTCCTCGTTCAGGGAAGCACTGGAGTATGAGATTACCGGCATTGAACTGGATATCCAGCTCAGCAAGGACGGCGAGATCGTGGTCATTCATGACGAAACAGTCGACCGCACAACGGACCACACCGGATATGTGAAAGACTACACCCTGGCCGAGCTGCAGGCGATGAAGATCCGCGGGGATGAGAACGAGCATGTGCCGACCATCCGGGAAGTGTTGGAGCTGATCCGTGAGGACTGCTTCAGCCGCGGTATCCTGCTGAATATCGAGCTGAAAAACAGCGAAGTGCGCTATGAAGGCATGGAACAGATGATCCTGGACCTGGTGAAGGAGTATGATATGGAACCGTACATCATCTACTCGTCATTTAACCCGGAATCCGTTGCCCAGCTGAAGAAGATGCGGCCGGACCTGCATGTCGGGGCCCTGGCAGAATATGAGAGCCGGTGTCTGGAAATCTGTGAGGCCAGCGGGGCAGATGCGCTGCACCCGTTCATCAAGCGGATCGATATTCCGGATCTCAGGATCAGAAGCGACCGGCCGGTAAGAGCCTGGAACGTCTGGCAGTTTGAGCCGTTCTATCCTGATGGAGGAGACATCGAAATCCAGGACCTGCCGGCTCTGGAAGCGGTCGGGGTCACGGATATCTTTACAAATGCCCCGGAACTCTATGTGTCCCGGCACGCCTGATTCACAGTAAGTCATTTACATTCGGGCGCCGGTTTTGTATAATAATTTGGCAAAAGCGAAAGGAGTTTATCCATGCTGAGTGCTTTACTGATGATTGTATCGGCAATACTGATCGTTCTGGTCCTGCTGCAGAGCGGAAAATCAGATGGAATATCCGGAGCATTTACCGGAACCGGCGGTTTGAATCTGTTTGCCAATGTCAAGGAACGTGGATCCGAAAAGGTGATCACGAACCTGACGATGGTATTCGGGGTTATCTTCTTTGCCCTGGTAATCGCCATCCGTATTATCGATTAATCACACAGCCGGCATGAAGAACCGGCTTTTTTGATCTTATGGAAAATATGAAACAGAGCATTCTCGAGCTTGTCGGGAAAGAAAAAAAGAATACCCTGAACCGCAGTGCCATCGCTTCCCGGCTGGGCGTGACGAAGTCTGCGGATTTTATCGTGTTCGATCAGGCAATGGACGAACTGGAAGAAAGCTGGCAGCTGGTGCGCAACAAGAAAAACCTGTACCAGACCCGCACCCAGGCCGGTTTTATCGAAGCGGTCATTCACATCAGCCGCCGCGGCAGCGGGTATGTTGACCTGGAAGACGGCACGGTGCTGATCCCGGCGGAGGAACAGAATCAGGCCATGGACCGGGATATCGTGCTGATGAAGCCGTATGACGGCGGCACCGGGACCGTGCTGCAGGTACTGCGCCATGCCCGCACCCATGTGACGGGAACCTATGTCAGAACCGGCAGTGTGCTGCGCTGCATCCCGGATGATGAACGCATCCGCAACGGCAAGTATCTGATTATGAATGAGAAGTCCCTGACGCCGGCGGAAGGCTCCCGGGCTCTGCTGAGGATTGAGTCGTATGGCAGTCCGCTGAAGCTGCGGCCGGAGCGGATCATCGGCCACGCGGACGATCCCGGTATGGACATCCTGTCCCTGCTTCTGGACAGCGGCATTGATCCGGAATTCAGCGAAAAGGCCATGCGGGAAGCCGAGGCCATGCCGCAGGAAGTACAGCCGGAGGACCTGAAAGACCGCAGGGATCTCAGGGATATACTGACAATCACAATGGACGGGGCCGGATCAAAGGACTTTGACGATGCCGTATCCGTCCGGAAAACAGAA
>JAFWEA010000376.1 GCA_017543005.1 Solobacterium sp.
CATTGGCGGAAACTCTGGGGCAGACACTTTCGAGAAGATGCCCTGAAGGAAGAGTAGGGGCGTACGTATTCCGCGTTAAGGAAAGAGGGCATATCCGCTGGATATGAACTGAGGTGGTACCGCGCGCACAGCGTCCTTGGATCAACAGGGACGCTTTTATTTATCAAGGAGGAGAAAAGATGAGTTATCAGACACCAAGGGGAACATACGACATTCTGCCTGATGAAGTGGCCAAGTGGCATGAAGTGGAAGACATCATCCGACGGACCTGTGAACGTTACCGCTACAAGGAGATCCGCACCCCGTATTTCGAGAGCACGGATGTCTTTGCCCGCGAAGGTGACAGCTCCGACATGGTCAACAAGGAAATGTATACCTTCAACATGGGGGACGGTTCCTTCACCCTGCGGCCGGAAGGCACAGCCGGGGCCATCCGGGCGTTTGACCAGCACAAGCTCTACGGCGCCATGGAAATGCCGGCCAAGCTCTACTACATGGGCCCGATGTTCCGGCATGAAAGACCGCAGAAGGGCCGTCAGCGTCAGTTCACGCAGTTCGGCATTGAAGCCATCGGCATCACCAACCCGGAAATCGATGCGGAAACCATCGCTCTGGGTGTGGATGTGGCCAAGACCCTGGGCATCCGTTCCGTCAAGGTAGCCATCAATACCTTGGGCGATGACGAGTCCAGAGCGGCTTACCGGACTGCCCTGAAGGCCCACTTCGCACCGTATGTGCAGGATCTCTGCCCGGACTGCCACAGAAGATATGAGCAGAACCCGCTGCGGATCCTCGACTGCAAGGTCGACCATGACCACCCGGCTCTGCTGAGCGCCCCGAAGCTGTCCGACTATCTGACCGATGCGTCCCGGGAATACTTTGACCGGGTGCTGAAGAGTCTGGATTCCCTGGGCATTGCCTATGAGGTCGATGATCGTCTGGTCCGTGGTCTGGACTACTATACACATACCGTTTACGAAGTCATCTCCACCCGTCCGGAAAGCGGCTCGCAGGCCACGATCTTCGGCGGTGGCCGGTATGATCACCTGGTGGAATACTTCGGCGGCCCGGAAATGTCCGGTATTGGCTTCGGCATGGGCATGGAACGTCTGATCATGCTGGCGGAAGCGGAAGGCTATCAGTTCTCCGGCGGCCGCGGGCTGGATGCGTACATCATCGGCCTGGGCAATGTCGGCAGCGCCCCGCTGTCCGTGGCGCAGAAGCTGCGTGAGGCCGGCTATACGGCAGAAACAAACTTCGTTCCCCGTTCCCTCAAGGCCCAGTTCAAGAGTGCGGAACGCAACGGGGCGAAATATATCATTATTATCGGTGAGGATGAGTGTGCGGCAGGTACGGTAAACGTCAAGCGTACGGATGACAAGACGCAGGTGACTGTACCGGCCGATGAAATAGCCGAACTGATCACAAAATGGGAGGAAGAATAAAACATTATGGAAAGAACATGCGGTAACGGCACGCTGCGGCTGGCGGATGCCGGAAAGAAAGTAACGCTGATCGGCTGGGTCCAGCGCCGGAGAAACTTCGGAGCCCTGGTATTCATCGATCTGCGGGACCGTTCCGGCCTGGTGCAGGTGGTCTTTGACGAGACCCTGAGCGACTCCATCAAGGATGTCAGAAGTGAATATATCCTGCAGGTCACCGGTACAGTCGTACAGCGGAAAGAAGCCAACCCGAAGATGGAGACCGGCGAAATCGAAGTCCACGCCGAGGCTGTAAACATCATCAACTCGGCAGCGACCCCGCCGATCATGATTTCCGATGATACGGATGCCCTGGAAGACACCCGCCTGAAGTACAGATATCTGGATCTGCGCCGGCCGTCCCTGCAGAAGATCCTGATGACCCGTCACAAGGTCTGCATGATCACCCGCAAGACCCTGGACAGCATGGGCTTTGTCGAAGTGGAAACCCCGATCCTGGCCCGCTCCACCCCGGAAGGCGCCAGAGACTACCTGGTTCCGTCCCGGCTTTACAACGGCAAGTTCTGGGCGCTGCCGCAGTCCCCGCAGATCTACAAGCAGCTGCTGATGATCGGCGGCATGGAAAAGTATTTCCAGATTGCCAGATGCTTCCGGGATGAAGACCTGCGGGCTGACCGTCAGCCGACCTTCACCCAGATCGACGTCGAAATGAGCTTCGTTGACGAAAACGATGTCTTCGCTGTTGTCGAAAAACTGATGCAGGAAATCTTCATGGGGATCCGCGGCTACAAGGTGGAAGACCACTTTGTCCGGATGACCTGGGACGAATGCATGAAGCGCTATGGTTCCGACAAGCCGGACCTGCGCTATGGCTATGAAATCCAGAATATCAGCGAGATCTTCGCCGATACCGAATTCACGGTTTTCAAGACCGTGCTCGAGAACAAGGGTGAAGTGGATGCCCTGAAATTCGATCAGGCCGCTTCCAAGTACAGCCGCAAGAAGCTGGATGAGCTGCAGGAATTCATCAAGCACAACTTCCGGGCCAAGGCACTGGCCTGGCTGAAGATGGAGAAGGGCGAACTGTCCGGTTCCATCGTCAAGGCCATCAGCGATGCCGAAAAGCAGGCCCTGATCGCGAAGCTGGCCATTACTGATGATGACCTCGTCCTGATCGTCGCCGACAAGCCGCATGTGGCTGAGACAGCCCTGGGTGCCCTGCGTATCCGGCTGGCCCATGAACTCGACCGGCTGCCGAAGGAAGAAACCTACAAGTTCCTGTGGGTTACCGATTTCCCGATGTACGAATGGGATGAAGAAGGCCAGAGATGGCAGGCTGCGCACCATCCGTTCACAGCCCCGCGGGTCAATGACATCAACGAACTCTTCACCGATCCGGAGCATGTCATGAGCCGGGCCTATGACCTGGTCCTCAACGGCTACGAACAGCTCAGCGGTTCCATCCGTATCTATGATCAGAACATGCAGGAGAAGGTCTTCGAGTCCATCGGCATGACCATGGAACAGGCCCACCAGAAGTTCGGCTTCTTCCTGGATGCCTTCCAGTACGGCACACCGCCGCACGGCGGCTTCGCGATCGGTCTGGAACGGCTGATCATGGTGCTGTGCGGAACGGATAATATCCGTGATGTTGTGGCCTTCCCGACCAACAACAGCGCCGTCGACCTGATGAGCGATTCGCCGAATGTCGTCGACCAGGCACAGCTCGATATCCTGGGGCTCTCGATAAACAAAAAAGACTGAATTGTCAAGACTATACAGCAGGGTCATCGTCATGTATGATGACCTTGCTGGAAGGGCTTCGTATTTTTCCTACATATTGATATACGGGAGTCCTGACTGGCTCTGTCTGTGTTGAATGCTCGGTACGGCTGAGAATCCTGACGACAGACCAAGGACACCCACCTCTACATAAGAGGGAACATATCACTCCCTTTCAGCTGCTGAACATAATAATCCGCTTCTTCGGAAGCGGATTTTTTCCAGGAGGAGACCCCATGAACACAGCCCGCATTGATCTGCATCTGCACCTGGACGGATCCCTGTATCTGCCCTGGGCTTACGAGACTTCACTGAAACGGCATGTCATTCCTGAGGAGACAACATTCGAGCAGTATTATGACTTGGTCTTTGCCAAGAATACAAAAGACCACAGCGAAAGCATCACCAAATTTGCCCTGATGTGCGCCGTGCTGCAGGAAAGGGAAGACCTGTACGAGGCAGCGTATCAGCTGACCGTCACACTGGCCGAAAAAGGGCTGTATTACGCGGAAATCCGCTTTGCCAGCCAGCAGCACACCGAGCGTGGGATGAGCCAGAAAGAGGCCCTGCAGGCCGTCATAGACGGGGCACAGGCTGCGATGAAGGAGCACCCGGAAATCCGTGTCGGCATCATCAACTGCATGATGCACAAAGGTGAAAGTGCGGCGGCCAACTGGCAGGAGAACGTGGAGACGATTGCCGTAACCGGTGAGCTTCTTGGCAAGGGGGCCGTCGGGCTGGATCTGGCCGGCTTTGAGAACAACGGTGACTTCAGGGACTATGCCCCGCTGTTTGCCGAAGCAAAAAAGCGCGGTATCCCGTATACCATCCATGCCGGGGAAATGGGCATCGGTGAACATGTCCTGGATGCCCTGGACATGGGGCCAGCCGCATCGGGCATGGCATCAACTGCGTGCAGAAAAAGGAGTATCTGGATGCGGTGCTGCAGTCACAGATTCCCATGGAAATCTGTGTATCCTCCAATGTCAAACGGGATCTCAACTACGCAGCCCATCCGGTGCGCCGGCTGCTTAAGGCCGGGGCGAAAGTGACGATCAATACCGATAATATGGTCTTCTCCCGTACGGACCTGGCCAATGAGCATGCCCAGCTGATGGCCCTCGGGGTCACCCGTGAACAGCTGTGGCAGTGCACGCTGAATGCGGCCGACGCGGCCTTCTGCGATGAAGAGACCAGGCAGTGGCTCAAGGCAAAACTTGCGGCAGAGACAGAATGAAAAAAGTCAGGGATCAATACCCTGACTTTCTCTTTCTGCGGCGTTTTTTCCGGTGTCTGCGGCGGTTCTGAAGCTCCAGGCACAAGGCAAGCAGCACGCCCGCACAGATCATGATCAGCGTTTTATGCGCATGCCAGAAGGCGGTTATATTGCGGGCCAGCCACATCCGCCGGCTGAAGCGCAGATTCTCATTGATATAGAGGGTTTCGGTGTAGACCTCCTGACCATCTGCCAGCACATGCAGGGTTCCGGCTGCGGTCCCGGCTTCAACCGGGGCAGCCAGCAGTTCCGGCAGGTCACTGACATAACGGATTTCGGTACCGGAGGGAAGGTCCAACTGCGCACTGCCGGACGTATAGAGGGTATAGGAATCAAGATCCGGACAGTCCTGCACCGCCACCTCGCCGGCGGCCATGCCCGGGCTGACCAGGGAATAATTTGTATAAGCATCCTGCAGCCAGCGGAAGAGGGTGCCGGCATCCCGCAGGGCCCCCTGATCCTCCGGCCCGTGGCAGAGAATGCAGATCAGCCGCATGCCGTTCATCTCATCCAGCGCTGCCAGGCACCTGCCGGCCGGATAAGTGAAGCCGGTCTTGCCGCCAAGGAAGCCGGGAATGTTGAAGATGCCGTCATGCACAAAGGACAGCGAGGTCGAGCGCATGTACAGCCCGGCCGGGGCTGAAGCCACCGGTGAAGATGTGTAGGATTCCGTCTGCAGGATCTCTTCGAACAGCTCGTTCTGCAGGCAATAGGTAAACAGCAGGGCAAGGTCTTCACCGGTGCTGTAGTGGTTATCATCATGCAGGCCGGTCGGATTGACAAAGTGCGTATGCGTCATGCCCAGTTCGGCTGCCTTCCGGTTCATGTGATCGACAAACGCTTCCACCGAACCGTCCACCGCCATGGCCAGCGCATTGACACAATCCGCCCCGGACGGCAGGGCGGTGCCGTACAGAAGATCGAGTACGGTCGGCTCATCTCCGGCCTGAAAACCGGCAGTTGACGCATTGGTTTCCGCCAGCCCCGCCAGCATGGCCGGGGTAATCGTGACCGTATCATCGGGATCCAGGGCCTCAATGGCAATGATTTCAGACATCATCTTGGTCAGCGAGGCTGGATAAATCCGCACATCGGCGTTTTCCTGCCAGAGGATCTGGCCGGTGTTGAGATCCTGCAGGAAGATGCAGGTACTGTCGATTTCCGGATATTCCACCGCCTGAACCGGCAGAAGGCCGGTCAGGAAGACAAGCAGACAGAAAAAAACAGAGAGTATGTTCTTGCATTTCATAGATGCATTATACATGAATCATCTCCGGGAATCATTTAAGAATCCGTCCGGGACCTATAAGCAGAAGGCGGCGGCTTGCAATCAGACCGGGAAAATATTAGAATGTTGCTGTTTAGTAAAGGTGGTGTCAGAATGACAGAATTTTGGTCTTCTCTGTTATGGTTTGTTGCCGGTGGTGTTGTCGGGGCGCTGATCTGCTATTATTTCACGAAGAAGAACTTCGAAAAACAGATTGCGGAAAATCCTCCGGTGACGGAAAAGATGATCCGGGCGATGTTCCTGCAGATGGGCCGCAAGCCGAGCGAGGCACAGATCCGCCAGGTTATGCGTTCCATGGGACAGAAGTAGAAGTGATTTGATAAAAAGGGTTCATCCCTTTTTTTCATGTTCCGCTGTCTGCCTGTTTTGATCTCTGCTATAATTTTATTTATAGGCATTACATCAAAGGGGATGAATAATTATGATTTATGCTGGCATCGATATCGGCGGCACGACGATTAAAAGCGGTCTGATGGATGGGGATACCGGAAAGCTTCTGGCTGATATGAGCTGTCCGTTTCCGCTGGCCAGAGGGGTGGCGGGAACGGCGGAGGATATCCGCAGATCGGTAGACAGCCTCTGTGCGGAGATCGGCATAGCACCGGATTCGCTGGGCGGCATCGGCGTCTGCGTGCCGGGCAGCATTTCACCGGACATGGCCATGGTTCTGGATGCCTATAACCTCGGCTTTCACAACGCACCGCTGAAGGCGGAAGTGGAGAAGCTGTTTCCGGGCCAGACCGTCATGCTGGGCAATGATGCCGATATCGCGGCCATGGCCGAACTGAATAACGGTGTCTTCACCGGGCATAAGACAGCCATCCTGCTGACCCTGGGAACGGGGCTTGGCGGCGGCATCATCCTGAACGGGAAGATTTTCCGCGGCGGTAACGGCAATGGCGTGGAACCTGGTCATTTCATCGTAGACATGCACGGTGACCTGGTCTGCACCTGCGGCAGCCGGGGCTGTGCGGAGACCCTGTGTGCGGCCACCTGGCTGATCAACCGGGGCAAGGACCTGGTCTGCAATGATCCGCAGGGCCTGGTCGCCAAGCGGGCCGAAGGGGATCCGGACAAGGTGAATGCCCGCCTGGTCATCGACTGTGCCCGGGAGAAGGATCCGGGGGCCGAACAGGTATTCGATACGTATCTCGACAGTCTTTCGACCGTGATCGCTTCGCTGATTGCGCTGTTTGATCCGGAAGTGATCGGCATCGGCGGCGGGGTTTCCGGGGCCGGTGAGTTCCTGCTGGCACCGCTGCGGCAGCGGGTAAAGGAAAAGAATTTCTTCAAGAAGGAATATAAGATCGTCCGGGCAGAACACGGCAACACCGCCGGAATGATCGGCGCGGCCACCCTGGCCAAAGTCGGCTATTGAGACAGCAACACGGCTTCCGCAGGGAGGCCGTTTTTTTATACATTGGTATATATAAGGTACTTCTGTTTTGGCAGCAGGCGGTGCATGAAGTATAATAATTCCGTGATGTTTTCATGTTGCCTGTAAGGTCATCTTTTCAGACTGAACATCACCGGTCTTTGCGGACCGTCGGAAAGGAACAGAAGAACAATGAGAATCGGATTGTTTTCAGATACATATCCGCCTGATGTCAATGGTGTGGCCAACAGCACGCGAATCCTGAAGGATGAACTGCAGAAGCACGGCCATGATGTCTTTGTCGTGGCCACCGGCATGAATGAGGATACCGGCTGGGACGAAAAGCATGAAGTCATGCGGCTGGCCGGCATTGAAATCCCTCAGCTTTACGGCTACGTTGTGACGACCCCGTTTCATATCCGGGCCATCAATGAAATCCGCAAGCTGAACCTGGATCTGATCCATGCCCAGACCGAATTCGGCATCGGCATGTTTGCGCGGATCTGTGCCAGGCAGCTCAATCTGCCGATTGTGATCACGTATCATACCACCTATGAGGATTACACCCATTATGCCAACCCGCTGAA
>JAFWEA010000377.1 GCA_017543005.1 Solobacterium sp.
GATCATACCCCGGATCACCGGCATAATCATTCTTACCGCTGGAACATGGCCGGCTTCCCGGAAGATGTCATCGGCATGGGAACGGCCGATCTGGACTATGAATGCGCCCCGTGTCTGCGGGAAGCCCTGCGGGCAGTTGCGGAAGAAAACACCTTCAACTACCGGCAGAAGCCGCAGGCCTATCATGATGCCATCAAGGATTTCTATCACCGCTTCTATGACCTCGATGTTAGCACCTGTGCCATCAGCAACGTCCCGAGCACCGTCGGGGCCGTGCGTCTGGCGCTCAACTGCTTCACAAAGCCGGGTGACTATGTGATCATGCAGACACCGCACTTCGGTCCGCTTGTCAACTGTGTGGAAGGGGCTGACCGGAAGATCGTATTGAACGAAATGATCCTGAAAGACGGCCATTATGAACTGGATCTTGCAGACTTTGAAAAGAAGATCGAAGAATACAGCGTCAAGGCTTTCCTGATGGTCAATCCGCAGAATCCGACCGGCCGGGTTTTCACGGCAGAGGAACTGCAGGCGATCATTTCAATCTGCAAAAAGCACGGTACAGTCATCATTTCCGACGAAGTGCATTCGCTGATTACCTATGGGGATCATAAGCATATCCCGATCCTGAAGTGTGCCGGCGCAAAGGAGATCTGCGTGCAGATCGTATCCCTGTCCAAGGGCTTCAATATCATGAGCCTGCCGCATGCCCTGGTGCTGATTGACAATCCGGACATGGCAGCCGTCTTTCAGCGGGAATACGGCACCTATTCCTTCGGCTACGCTTCCAACAGTTTCTGCATTGCGGCGGTGACCTCCATCCTGGCCGGTGAGGCAGATGAGTGGCTGAAGGAGTGCACGGCATATCTGGCCGAAAACCAGAAGATGCTCATTGATTATGTGAAAGAGCACAATCTGCCGCTGCAGGTCATTCAGCCGGAAGCGAGCTTCATGGCCTGGATTGACTGCCGGAAGTCCGGTCTTGACCTTGATGACCTGGGCGGGGAGTTCATGAACAAGGCACACATCAGCCTGAATGACGGCCGTGATCACGGTGACGGCGGCCGCGGCTTTATCCGTCTGAACTATGCGGTTACGCATGATGTGATGCGGGAAGCACTGGCCCGGATTGCCAAAATGTTTTAATCAACATAGCAAATCATAAAAGCCAGGCAGTTGTTAAAAGACGAAAAAAGGTATATAAATATTAGGTAAACATTATAGGGGGATAGGGATATGAAACCTGTTATCGGTATTACAGTCAACTATGACATGGGCAACCGCATCGGCACACATACAGGTCTAGGCACACCGCTGCAGGACTGGGACTACATCGCATTGGACTATGCCAACGCTGTCGCTGCCTCCGGCGGTATTCCTGTGCTGATTCCGAACCTCAAGAATCCGGAAGACATGATTCCGTTCCTGGACAGAATCGACGGCCTGCTGCTGAGCGGCGGCGCGGACATTGAGCCGGCCCTGTACGGGGATGTGGTCAAGGGCTTCTGCGGACCGATCCAGGTTCGCCGGGATGCGCAGGAGATGGTCATGCTGAAGGGCGCCTTTGCAAAGAAGATGCCGATTCTCGGGATCTGCCGCGGCCTGCAGTTCATGAATGTCGGCTTCGGCGGCACCATGTATCAGGACCTGCCGACAGAGAAGGGCATTTATCATTCCATCAATGTGGCTGAACGGAATCATCCGATTCATACCGTCAAGTTCAGCGGCGGCATGATCCGCGACATCATGGGCGTGGATGAACTCGGCACCAACTCCTATCATCACCAGGGCCTGAAGGATATCGCCGCCAACGGTACGGTAACCGGCATGACAGCAGACGGCAACGTCGAAGTCGTGGAATTCTCCGGCGGTCATCCGTTCACCCTCGGTGTGCAGTGGCATCCGGAAATGATGTACGATTCTCCGTATACAAAGAAACTGTTTGATGCCTTTATCGCAGCTGCTTCAGCTGAATAACATGCATGACAAATATCCGGCTGCGGCCGGATATTTTGTGCTCGTCTGTTACAAATCGAGTAGATATGTAAAGTTCAGGCAGACATTCCTGCGCGAAACGTATTATGATTATAAATAACAGAAAATTCGGGAGGGCAGTGAAATGAAATACCGTATTGTTTCTGACTCGGCATCCGACGTACTGGATCTGCCGGGAGATATTGATCATATCTCCGTGCCGCTGAAGATTCTCATCGATGATGAGGAATTCGTTGACAACCGTGATCTGGACATTGAGATGATGATCGGCAAAATGGAAAAGAGCGCAGCCAATTCATCTTCCTGTCCGAATGTATATGAGTGGAAAGAGGCCTTCGAAGGTGCAGATACCATCTTCTGCATCACAATTACCAGCGGCCTGTCCGGCTCCTACAATTCGGCTGTGCAGGCGGCGACAGAATATATGGAAGAGCACCCGGGCGTGAATGTCTATGTAATCGATTCCCTGTCAACCGGGGCGGAGATGCATGTCACCGTGGATCAGCTGAAGGTGCTGATGGACCGCGGCCTGTCGTTTGAGATGATCCGTGAGCGCATCGAAGAACTGAAGAGCCATTCGCATCTGCTGTTCTCGCTGGAATCGCTGAACAACCTGGCCAAGAACGGGCGGGTCAGCCCGGCGGTGGCGAAGCTGGCCGGCCTGCTGGGCATCCGCTTCATTGGCATTGCGTCGGATGAAGGCAAGCTGCAGCAGGTTTCCGTTGCCAGAGGGGAAAAGCGGACCTTGAATGCCCTGGTGGCCGAAACGGAAAAGATGGGCTACGCCGGCGGCCGGATGTGGATCTCGCACTGTCTGAATCTGGCGGCGGCAGAGAAACTGAAGGCCATGTTCCTGGAACGGTGGCCTGGCAGCCTGATCCAGGTGGAAGAACTGCGGGGCCTTAACAGCTATTACGCCGAACGGGGCGGGCTGATGGTCGGCTTTGAAGACCGCAATACACCGGCTTACGAATAAGGAATGAAGACGCTGAAAGCAGCGTCTTTTCCGTGATACGATGATAACCATGAAACAAGAAAAGAATCTGGTGATATTTGATGTGGACGGGCTGCTTCTGGATACGGAAGCGGTCTGGATGAAAGCCTGGAAACAGACCGGCGGTCAGCTTGGCATTCCGGATACGGACGTCATCTTCCGGAAGGTGGCAGGCATCTCCGGGAAGGCGCTGCGGGATGTTGTTTACAGCTGTCTTTGCGACCATGACCTGGCGGATAAACTGATTGAGCAGGCCTCTGTAAACGGCATGAAGCTGCTCGAGACAGAACTGCGGGCCAAGCCGGGGGCAGAGGAAATGCTGGCATATCTTCATGAATGCGGGGTTCTGGTCGGGGTGGCGACGACTACGGTGCGGCCGCTGACCCTGGACCGGCTGAGCAGGACCGGCCTGCTGGAACAGATTGATATTCTGATCTGCGGGGATCAGGTCGTTAAGCGCAAGCCGGATCCGGAAATCTATCTGACGGTACTGGCAAAGGCGCAGATGAAGGCAGAACAGGCCATTGTCCTGGAAGATTCCCATTACGGGGTGGAGGCGGCAGCCAATGCCGGCATTGACTGTATCCAGGTCCCGGATCTGAATCCGGCCGATGACAATACCGGAAGGCTTGCCGTGTACATTGCCGAAGATCTGCACGAGGCCCTGCGGTTCATGCAGGAAAACTATACCCTGCAGGGGTATGCTCTGACTGAGAAGTGATATAATCCTTCCCGGAGGCGATATTATGGACTACAGAATTCTGACCGGCAGTGAGATTACGGAAGAGCGTTATGCGGAGTTTGAGGCTCTGGAGCACTATACCTGGCCCAAGGGAAGCTATGGCTACCTGCCGCCGGAATATGTCAGATCACTTTATCCGGACAGTTTTGAGGGAATCTTTCTGGCCATCGATCCGGATACCGACCGGCTGGCCGGATACTTCAATGCCATCCTGACCGATCAGGAAAACATGAAGCGTTATTTTGCCGGATCCTTTACGGATCTGCATTCCGTACCGAAGGAAAAAGGGAAGGATATGGTGCTGTATCTGTATACAGCCAACCTGTATCCGCAGTACCGGGGCACATCCTGCATGCGGGAACTGGGCATGGCCTTTGCAGCCTGGCTGGACAGTCTGGCGGAACAGGGCTACCGGTTTCCGGATGTATACTGCGAAACCGTGTCGGCTGACGGGGTGCGGACCGCGGTCAGCGGCTTCGGCATGACGCCGATGGCGGACGTGGATGAAAACGGCCTGGGACATTACCACAACGGCAACGGTCTGGCCGAATACCGGGAAGCGATGCGGTCTCTGCGTGAGGAGTGAAAACTCCTTTTCTTTTCTGTTGACTTATACCCTACGAGGGTATACTATATCTGTGGGGTGATAAAAATGACGATGAATGAAAATGAGCGGAGCATGACAGCGACCCACCACCATGCCCGCAGCGAGAAACAGCAGAAGAACCTGCTGACCCGTCTTAAGAAGATCGAAGGGCAGATCCGCGGTCTGGAACGGATGGTTGAAAATGATACATACTGCCCGGATATCCTGATCCAGGTATCGGCTGTGACATCGGCGCTCAACAGTTTCAACAAGGAACTGCTGGCCTGCCACATTAAGGGCTGCGTGACGGAAGATATCCGGGAAGGCCGGGAAGGAACCGTTGAGGAACTGGTGACGGTTCTGCAGAAACTGATGAAGTGAGGACTAGCATATGGAACAGTATATTGTGACTGGCATGAGCTGTGCGGCCTGCCAGGCAAGAGTGGAAAAAGCGGTCAGCCAGGTGCCGGGAGTGACATCCTGCTCGGTGTCGCTGCTGACCAATTCGATGGGTGTGGAAGGCAGTGCCTCCCAGGCCGATATTATCAAGGCAGTGGAAAATGCCGGCTACGGGGCCTCGAAGAAGGGGGCAGCGCAGAAGGCGGCTTCGGCCAGTGAACGTCTGGCGGCGGAAGAAGATGCGCTGAAAGACCGGGAAACACCGGTGCTGAAGCGCCGGCTGATCCTGTCGGTCGGTTTCCTGGCAGTGCTCATGTATATCTCCATGGGCCACAACATGTGGGGCTGGCCGCTGCCGGGCTTCCTGACGCACAACCATATCGGTCTGGCGATCCTGCAGATGCTGCTGGCGATCATTGTCATGATCATCAACAAGAAGTTCTTCACCAGCGGCTTCAATTCCCTGGCCCACGGGGCGCCGAACATGGATACACTGGTGGCCCTCGGGTCGGCGGTGTCCTTCGGCTGGAGCCTGTATGTGCTGATGCGCATGACCTGGATGATTACAAACGGAACGCCCAATATGGACCTGATGCCGCTGTATCATGGCCAGCTGTACTTTGAATCGGCAGCCATGATCCCAGCGCTGATCACCGTCGGCAAGATGCTGGAGGCCATGTCCAAGGGCCGCACAACCGATGCCCTCAAGGGCCTGATGAAACTGGCCCCCAAGACAGCAGTGCTGCTGCGGGATGGGCAGGAAGTGGAAGTCGGCATTGATGAAGTGGTCAGCGGCGATGTGTTTGTGGTCCGGCCGGGGGAAAGCATCCCGGTGGACGGCATTGTCCTGGAAGGCACCAGTGCTGTGAATGAAAGTGCCCTGACCGGTGAAAGCATCCCGGTCGACAAGATGCCAGGCGACAAGGTCTCGGCTGCCACCATCAACCAGTCCGGCTACATCCAGTGCCAGGCAACCCGGGTCGGTGAGGACACCACCCTGTCGCAGATCATCCGCATGGTCAGTGACGCGGCGGCGACCAAGGCACCGATTGCCCGGATTGCGGACAAGGTATCCGGTATCTTCGTTCCGGCCGTCATCGGCATTTCGGCAGTCACCACTGCCGGCTGGCTGATTGCCGGGGAATCCCTGGCGATTGCGCTGGAGCGGGGCATCTCCGTCCTGGTCATCTCCTGCCCGTGTGCGCTGGGTCTGGCAACCCCGGTTGCGATCATGGTCGGCAACGGCATGGGTGCGAAAAACGGTGTCCTGTTCAAGACTTCCGAGTCACTGGAACAGGCCGGCAAGGTACAGATCATTGCGCTGGATAAAACCGGTACAATCACCAGCGGCGAACCGCAGGTGACCGACATGGTCCCGGCAGAGGGGATCAGTGAGGAAACCCTGCTGCAGAAGGCATATGCCCTGGAGATGAAGTCGGAACATCCGCTGGCCAGAGCCATTGTGCAGGCCGCAGAAGAAAAGAAACTGGAAGCGGCTGAAGTCAGTGAGTTCACAGCCCTGCCGGGCAATGGCCTGAAGGCAGTACTGAACGGCAGAAAGCTGCAGGGCGGAAGTAAGAAATTCATCAGCTCGCTGGTCACTGTTTCCGCTGACCTGCTGGCTGCTTCGGATCAGCTGTCCGCACAGGGCAAGACCCCGCTGTTCTTCATGGAAGACGATCAGCTGCTGGGTATCATTGCCGTGGCGGATGTCATCAAGGAAGATTCCCCGAAGGCCATCCGGGAACTGCAGAACATGGGCATTGAAGTGGTTATGCTGACGGGCGACAATGAGCGGACGGCCCGGGCGATCGGCGATGCGGCCGGCGTGGATACCGTGATTGCGGGTGTTCTGCCGGATGGCAAGGAAGCGGTGATCCGGGAGCTGCAGAAGCGCGGCCGGACAGCGATGGTCGGCGACGGCATCAATGATGCTCCGGCTTTGACCAGGGCTGATACGGGCATTGCCATCGGTGCCGGTACGGACGTCGCCATTGATTCGGCGGATATCGTGCTGATGAACAGCCGGCTGAGTGATGTTTCGGCAGCGGTGCGGCTGAGCCGCAGAACCCTGCAGCACATTCATCAGAACCTGTTCTGGGCCTTCTTCTATAACCTCATTCTGATCCCGGTGGCCGCCGGCCTGACCCCGCTGAAGATCAATCCGATGATGGGGGCCGCTGCCATGAGCCTGTCGAGTTTCACGGTATGCATGAACGCCCTGCGGCTGAATCTGTTTGACATGCACAGCACGGCCCATGACCGGCCGCTGAAGAACCCGGC
>JAFWEA010000378.1 GCA_017543005.1 Solobacterium sp.
ATTTGATTTAGCTCTTAACTGATTCTCTTGATCAGTTTATTCCATAAATTTCTTGACGTTTCGTTGCTTAATTCCTGTTCAGTTTTCAAAGATCACTCGCTTCGGTTTTCCTCACCTCAGCAAATCAAGAGTTTACTACTTTCCGAATTGACTGTCAACAGTTTTTTTCAGAAATTTTTTGAAGCTTGATTTTCTGCTGTCCGGTTTTCCCGAGCGCTTTGTTATACTACCACATTTATTTCGTTTGTAAACCCCTGATTTCAATTTTTTTCAAAACTTTTTTCGGAGTACGATTCCTCCGGATCAGCGGCCTTCATTCGGCGGTACTGGCGGTAGTATCGTTCAATGCATTCGTCATTGAACGGGTCCTCCCGGTTCTCCATCTTCTTCAGCAGCGCATCCATCTGCCGCTTGAGAATATCGCGGATCTCTTTCGGATATCCCATCAGATCGGCATGCATTGCATATTCATTTTCATCCAGGATCTGATAGGTATGATCAGGATACAGTTTGACATCCAGGTCATAATCGATATTCTTGATGGCCTCGCCGTCATAGAGACTCGGCGATGCCAGGTTGACATAGAAGTAGATGCCGGTCTTGCGGATCATGGAAATGACATTGTACCAGCGGTCGGTCCAGAAAAAGCAGACAGCCGGCTCACGCGTGAACCAGCGGCGGCCGTCCGCCTCGATTACCCAGGCTTTGTCCGTCACGGCCACATAGTGCTCTTCATCCGCTTCCAGTACAAAACCGCGGCACCATGTGCGGTGCAGCGATCCGTCATGCTTGAAACTCTGGATATATACTTCTTTTCCCGGTACCGGCTTCATCTGTTCTGCCCTTTCTGCACGACCTATTGTATACCATATAAACAGAAAAAAAGTGCAAAATGAATCTGCACTTTCCTCATTGTTTTTTCAGTCAATGAACTTTGCCTTCTGCAGGCGGTTGATCAGCAACGGCACTACAAGGGCACACACAACCGCCGTCACCAGATTGTACCAGAGATTGTAATTCAGCGAATAGATCCACGCCGGCACGGAACCCGCTGCGGCCCCTTCCGGCCAGTAGTAGACCCCGGAAAGAACGTTGGATGCGTACTTCAGGATCATCGAGATGATGACCCCGATGACGAAGCGGTTTTTGCCCCGGCCGCCAAGCAGGCTGGCAATGCCGACCACAATCAGCGGGATGAAATAGTCCAGGGCGTACTGCATCGGATTCAGGAACCATCTGCCGCTGCCCATGACAAAGGTGATCAGCCACGACAGCATGGCCACGCCGATGCCGTAGCTCCAGCCCAGATGCCATGAGGCAATGAACACGGCAATCAGTTCGATCTCAATCGAGCCGCCGTTGGGCATCTGCAGGAACGGGATGAAATTCCCGACGGTCTTCAGCACCACATACAGCGCCGCATAAAGGGCCATAAAGGCCAGAAGCTTTGTCTGATTTCTGGTTTTCATAATAAAACACCTCCATTCGAAGGCGTAAGGGTCAGATCTTGAACTCCCTACGCTAGCATAACCTAGATCAGGTGATAAGGGTTCTCTCTCAGCATTTTCATGCACCCCTGTTCACATCCCGTATTATAGCACCATATATGTATGATGCACGAAAACCGTATCTGTATATGGTATATTTTATTTTATGGAAAGTAATATCATTAAAGAGATCAGAGGTCTTCTCGAAGAAACAGACCTGATTGCCGCCCTGGCCAATGTCAGCGCGTGCATCAAGATGAACTACGACAATCTCAACTGGGCCGGGTTCTACCTGGTCAGAAACGGTGAGCTGGTGCTCGGCCCCTTCCAGGGCAAGCCGGCCTGCACACACATCGCCTTTGACAAGGGTGTCTGCGGGGCGTGCTACAGAGAACAGGCCGTGCAGCGGGTGGATGATGTCTTTGCCCGGCCGGAACACATTGCCTGTGACGCGGACAGCCGCAGCGAACTGTGCGTGCCGATCATCGTCGACGGGGCCGTCGTCGGGGAAATTGATCTTGATGCCCCCATCAAATGCCGCTTTACGGAGAAGGAGGAAAAAGAAATGCTGCAGGCCGCGGAAGCAATCGCTTCGGCATGGGTGCAGCATCACTGGTCCATTTAGCGGTACAGATCGTAGACAACGGTTTTTTCAAAATATTCGGTCGCTTCATCAATGGCATCGACAGCCGAGAAGAAGCTGATCGGGCAGTCATTGAGCATGGTCTTGCGGACCATGCCTTTCTTTTCCATGATCGCCCCGATCTTCTCAAACTCGCCGTTATCCAGAGCGAGATCAAGATATTTGCGCCAGCGGTTTTCCTCGCCCTCAGCCGCCGCCGCGCAGTCCACCCGGATCGGCCGGCAGTCGGTGCGGTATTCCGCCAGGTGCATGCAGGTGCACTTGTCATAGCCGGTACCGATCAGCAGGACATAGCCGCGCAGTTCATACAGCCGGGCGGTCGGTGATTCCTCTGCCAGCGGGAAATGAATGGACTGCCGGTTGCACAGGAGCCGGGCATACTTGCCCCAGGCCGCATAGGAAAGCGACGGATGGCCGGAATAAACCACCCCGTTGCGGTGCCGGAAGTTCTCCGGGATCGCCCCCATGTACTGGATATCCGTG
>JAFWEA010000039.1 GCA_017543005.1 Solobacterium sp.
GTTGCTTGAGAACAGTTCTTCCCGGTCGCCGCTCGTGACCACGGCCATGTCATTGGCCAGGCTCAGGGCTGTTTCCAGGGAATCGTGCAGCCGGCCCCGGGATTCCTCCCGCAGGATAATCCGGTCCACCACGACATCGATATCATGCTTGCGGTTCTTTTCCAGCTCGATTTCATCCTCGAGCAGGCGCACTTCGCCATCGACCCTGACCCGGACATAACCGTCCCGCCGCAGCTTCTCGAAGGTATCCTTGTAGGCCCCCTTCTTGTTGCGGATGATCGGCGCCATGACCGTCAGTCTTGATCCTTCCGGCCAGCTCATGACCGTATTGACCATTTCGGTGATCGTCTGCCCGGTGATCGGGATGTTGTGATTCGGGCAATACGGGATACCGGTGCGGGCATACAGAAGCCGCAGGTAGTCATAGATTTCCGTAACCGTACCCACCGTGGAGCGGGGGTTGTTGGAGGTTGTCTTCTGGTCAATGGAGATGGCCGGTGAAAGGCCTTCAATCAGTTCGACATTCGGCTTGTCCACCCCGCCCAGAAACTGCCGGGCATAGGCACTCAGCGACTCCACATATCTTCTCTGGCCCTCGGCGTAGATCGTGTCGAACGCCAGGGAGGTCTTGCCGCTGCCGGACAGGCCGGTCATGACAACCAGTTTATTGCGCGGGATGTCCAGGGAAATATTCTTCAGATTGTTTTCCCGGGCGCCCCGGATAATCAGTTTATCCTGTTCCATTACGACTCCTTTCGGCCGGCTTCCGCGGCCAGATCCGCCAGCATCTGCCAGGCTTCCCGCGGCGAAAGATCATCCGGGGAAACGGATCTGAGTTTATTCATGATGCTCTCAGCCACGGGATCTTCCTTCTTCATCTCGATCAGCTGATAGCTCTGCTGCACGACCCGCCGGCGGGACTCCAGTTCCTTCTGCAGCCCGGCAGCCCGGTCCAGCACCGCTTCCGGCAGACCGGCCAGACGGGCGACGTTGATACCGTAGGAACGGTCCGCACTGCCCTCCTTGATCCGGTAGAGGAAGGTGACTTCGTTGTTGTCTTCCTTCACGGCCACGTGCACGTTGCGGATCCCCTCCACCGTATCGGTGATCGAGGTCAGCTCATGGTAATGCGTGCTGAACAGCGTGCGGGCGTGAATGCAGGAGGCGATATATTCGATCATGGCCTGGGCCAGCGCCATGCCGTCATAGGTGGATGTACCGCGGCCGATCTCATCAAACAGGATCAGTGACCGGCTGGTCGCTTCCTGCAGGGCCCGGTTGGCTTCATTCATTTCCACCATGAAAGTCGACTGTCCCCCGAGGATGTCATCACTGGCCCCGATGCGGGTGAAAATCTTGTCAAACAGCGGCATCCGGCACGACTTCGCCGGCACATAGCAGCCAATCTGGGCCATGATCACCAGCAGCGCCGCCTGCCGCATATAGGTGGATTTACCGCCCATGTTCGGACCGGTAATCAGCAGGATCCGGCTGTTTTCATCCATGTGCAGGTTGTTGGCCACATAGCGGGGATCCTTCATCTTCTCATCGAGGATCGGATGCCGGCCGCTGCGGATGTCCAGTTCATCTTCCGTGAATTCGGGACAGACATAACCGTACTTCGCCGAATCTTCCGCCAGGGCCGCGATGCTGTCGATTTCCGCCAGCGCCAGGGCCAGCTTCTGCAGTTTGGGCAGATAGCCGCGGATGGTTGTCAGGATACCGGCAAACAGCTGCTTTTCCAGCCGGATGGCATTCTCTTCGGCATGCAGGATCAGGTCTTCCTTCTCCTTGAGTTCCGGCGAGATGAACCGTTCGTTGTTCACCAGGGTCTGCTTGCGCACATAGCCCCAGTCGTCCTGCACCTGCTGGGCCGCCGCCTTGGAAATTTCAATATAATAGCCGAAGACCTTGTTGTAGCCGATCTTCAGGGTCTTGATGCCGGTTCTTTCGCGTTCCTTCGCTTCCAGGTCCGCAATGAACTGCCGCCCACTGCGCTGGATGCGTCTGGCCTCATCCAGTTCGGCATTGTACCCGTCCCGGAAGATGCCGCCGTCCGACAGCACTGCCGGCGGGTTGTCCACAAACGCGTCCTTGAGCTGATCGGACAGTTCCGTTAACGGGTCCAGCGACGCATAGACACCGAATTCCTCACTGCGGATGGCGGCCAGGATGCCCGGCACCTCCAGCAGGGTCCGGCTCAGCCGCTGACAGTCAATGGCCGAAGCCGTATTCATCGCACAGCGGGCAATCAGCCGCTGCAGGTCATAGATCCTGCCCAGATGATCGCGCAGATCCGCACGGTTCATGAAGTTCTTCATCAGCCAGGCCAGCCGGCGCTGCCGCTGCAGGATGAGTTCCTGATTCACCAGCGGCTGTTCGATCCACCGTTTCAGCA
>JAFWEA010000379.1 GCA_017543005.1 Solobacterium sp.
CAAAAGGAACGGGTTTTCCCGGTGGAACCGCTTCAGGACAAATTTTGTCTCTTCATTCAGCGGCCCCTGCCGGCAGGCAATCGCCGGATTGCCCAGCTGTTCCTGCAGGGCTGCCATGGTCAAAGCAGCACAGATGGAATCAGTATCCGGATTCTTATGTCCGGTTACATAAATCGGTTTCATGGTAATCCCTCCTCAGTATGTCAGGATCTCGTTGCCTGTCTCGGTGATCAGAATGCTGTGCTCCCACTGGGCACTGTCTGAGCCGTCAGCGGTGGACACAGTCCAGTCGTTGTACGGATCCAGCACAACCCCGGCCCGGCCGGCATTGATCATCGGTTCAATCGTGATGATCATGCCCGGCACCAGCACCATGCCGGTGTGCTTCCGGCCGATATGGGCCACGAAAGGATCCTCATGGAATTCCAGGCCGACCCCGTGACCGCCCAGTTCGCGGACGACCGAGTAGCCTCTGGATCTGGCATATTTTGAAATGGCATAGCCGATATCCCCGACCGTAGCCCAGGGCTGGGCCGCTTCGATGCCGATTTCAAGACACTTCTTTGTCTCTTCCACCAGGCGTCTGCGCTGCGCGCTGACTTCGCCGATCATGAACATCCGGCTGGCATCGCTGTAGTAACCATTATATATAGTAGAGACATCCACATTGACGATATCGCCGTCGTGCAGTTTCCGCAGCCGGCTCGGGATGCCGTGGCATACCTCATCATTGATGGAGGTGCACACACTCTTGGGATATCCCTCAAAGTGATACGGCGCGCAGATGGCCCCGTGGCTGTTTGTATATTCCCGGACGATGTCATCAATCTCCAGGGTGGTCATGCCGGCCTTGATATGCTTGGCCACTTCGTCAAGCACGCCGGTATTGATCCGGCTGGAAGCCCGGATGCCCTCAATGTGCGAAGGCCGCTTGATCAGCCGTTCATCCGGTACGAGCATCCGCCGTTTCCGGCACTGCTCCATCCGTTCCAGAATATGTGCGGGAATCGGTTCCCGTTCGAAAATCTCATCAATCTCACTCATGTCTCTGCTCACTTTCTGTCGTACTGCCGAACCCGCCGGTCCGCACCCCGTCGGCCTCATCATCTTCCGTAATGCCGAACGGGACAAAGATGCCCTGCACCATGCCGTCGCCTTCGCGGATCAGCACGGTCTTCCCCTGCCGGCTGTCATTGGTCAGCTTGCAGAAGATATGGCCTTCATTGTCAGCCCCATAATAATCACTGTCGATGATGCCGACGGTATTGTTCATCTGCAGGCGGTATTTGAAGCCCAGCCCGCTGCGGGGAAACAGCATGAGCACATAATCTTCCCGCATGCGCACCCGCAGACCGGTCGGAATCAGGATCTC
This sequence comes from Solobacterium sp., assembly GCA_017543005.1. Classification (GTDB taxonomy): domain Bacteria; phylum Bacillota_I; class Bacilli_A; order Erysipelotrichales; family Erysipelotrichaceae; genus Bulleidia. Next base: position 1,373 of record JAFWEA010000379.1, read on the forward strand.
CTGTCCCGGGGCGAGTTCAATATCCACCGGGGCACAGATATCATAGCCGGCTGATCCTGCTGTCGCGCGTCTTGGCAGACGCAGACCCGCATGGATCCGGGCAATTTCCTCCGGGGCCGTCCCGGGAAAGTTCTTTTCCCAGTCCGCCGCAAAACGGTCATAGGATACCTTTTCAAACGCTGCTGCTCTGATCATGTCACTCACCTGTATCTTTCTTATGCAGAATATCAGATACACTGCCTTACAATCAACCTGTAATCGGTCCTGATTCTGCCCGGCTATTGTATCACGCCGCCTGAAACAGTGCACATATCATTCCCCTCAGGACCGCTGTTTCGGTTATAATGATTTTCGGAGGTATTTTCCTATGAAACTCAATGTAGCCGTCATCTTCGGCAGTGAGACCGTTGAACACGAAGTCAGTGTCATTTCCGCCCATCAGGCCATGAATGCGCTTGATCCGGAAAAATATAATGTCATCCCGCTTTATATTTCCAAGCAGCGCCGGTTCTACTATTCCGAACTGCTGCGGGATATCAAGAATTATACCAACCTGGATGATCTGATCAACCGCTGTGAACAGGTTGTGCTGGCCAATGTGGACAACAAGGTCATCATGAAGCCGGTCAGGGATTCCCTGTTCGGCAAGAAAATTCTCAGTACAATCGACATTGCCATCCCGGTCATGCATGGGACAAACGGCGAGGACGGCGCCATTCAGGGTTATCTGGAAATGCTGAAGCTGCCGTATGCCGGCCCGGATCTGTATGCGGCCGCCGTCGGTCAGGACAAGGTGCTGCAGAAGCACATCCTGCATGACAACGGTCTGCCGATCACCAACTGGTTCTGGGTCTACGGCAGTGAAATGGATACCCGCAAGGAGGACATCCTGCGCCAGGTCCGCAAGCTGATCTACCCGGTCATCCTGAAGCCGGCCTGCACCGGTTCCAGTGTCGGCATCTCCATTGCCCACAATGATGAAGAATACCTGCAGGCCTTTGAAGAAGCCCGCCAGTATGACCTGAAGATCATCACCGAAAAGGTAGTCAAGCCGATGCGGGAGATCAACTGCTCCGTCGCCGGCGACAGCTTTGAGGCCTTCCCTTCCGTGCTGGAAGAAGTCAACAAGGACAACAACGAGGAAATCCTTTCCTTCGACAAGAAATACATGGGCGGCGGAAAGAATGCCAAGGGCGGCAGCCAGGCTTCCAAGGGCATGGCCAGCACGGCCCGTATAGTCCCGGCCCCGCTGAGTGAAGCCCAGACAAAGCAGATCCAGGAATATGCCCTGAAGACCTTCAAGGTGCTGGGCATGAGCGGCGTCTGCCGGATCGACTTCATGATGGATGCTGAGACGAAAACCGTGTATGTCAACGAAGTCAATACAATTCCGGGAAGCCTTGCCTTCTATCTCTGGGAGGCAACGGATGTGCCGTTCCGGGTGCTGATGGACAAGTTGATCCAGCTGGGTCTCGACCGGGCCCGCCGGCGGTCACGCATGACCTTCTCCTACGACACAAACCTGCTGGCTTCCTACTCGGAAAACAGTGCCAAGGGTGCGAAAGGCGCGAAGCGGTGAGCTTCCGCCTTTTTTCATGAGCCGGCATGGTATAATTGATACAGAAAGTGAAGGTAATACAATATGTCTACTCCTCATAATAACGGTAAGCCCGGACAGTTTGCCAAGACTGTCCTGATGCCGGGTGACCCCCTGCGGGCCAAATTCATCGCTGAGACATTCCTGGAGAATGCCGAACTGATTACTTCTGTCCGCAACGTTTACGGTTATACCGGAACCTACAACGGCAAGAAGGTATCGGTCATGGCTTCCGGCATGGGCATGCCCAGCATCGGCATCTATTCCTATGAACTGTTCAAGTTCTACGACGTGGACAACATCATCCGGGTCGGTTCGGCCGGGGCCTATTCCGCTGACCTGAAGCTGTATGATGTCGTCATGGCAACAGCAGCCTATTCCGAATCCACCTTTGCGAAGACCCAGTCCGGAAAGGATGTCCCGGATACCCTGCTGCCGTCCGCCGCGCTCAACCAGCGGCTGCGTGATGCGGCTGCCGCCCTGAACATTCCGCTGCACGAAGGTGTCATTCACAGCAGTGATGTCTTCTACCGCGACAATTTCGACTGGACAACCGTACGGGATCAGCGGGGCTGTGTTGCCTGTGAAATGGAAAGCTATGCCCTGTTCCACAATGCCGCTGTCCTGGGCAAGAACGCTGCCTGCATCGTGACAATTTCCGACAGTTTTGTCTTCCCGGAAATCACTACCCCGGAAGAAAGACAGAAATCATTTACCAATATGATGAAAATTGCTCTGGAAGCAGCAGAATAAAAATTTGTTGTTGCGTTCTGTCATATCGTGTGATATATTATGAAAGCGCACTGATATGAGTGCTGGCTGACTGAAGAAGTACTCAAGAGGTCGAAGAGGTGCCCCTGCTAAGGGCATAGGTCGGGAAACCGGCGCGCGGGTTCAAATCCCGCCTTCTTCGCCAGTAACGGTTCCGTGGTGTAGTGGCTAACATGCCTCCCTGTCACGGAGGAGATCGCGAGTTCGATCCTCGTCGGAACCGCCATTCTTTGCGGCTGTAGTTCAATGGTAGAACGCCACCTTGCCAAGGTGGACACGGGGGTCCGATTCCCCTCAGCCGCTCCATCAGAAACATTGACCGCCTGGGGCGGTTTTTTTGTGTATTGGATATAATGATAAAAAGAGGTAAAACGATATGAAAGCTGTTGTCCTTTGTGCAAAGAAGATGAACTATGATCATCTGCTCGATTTCTCCACCCTGTGCGAGGAAGTGGCTGTCTATGATGACGCGGATGAGACGAAGATGGCAGAACGTCTGCAGGGGGC
>JAFWEA010000380.1 GCA_017543005.1 Solobacterium sp.
CTGCCGGGAAGGGGACCTGGTCAATGTCCGCATTACAGACGCCAAGAGTTTCTCTCTGGATGGCGAGGCTGTTAATAAGAAGTAAAATAACCATCGGTAAACAAGGAGGAAGAAGACGATGAGTGAGATTATCCGCAAGAACGGCAACGGAAGATATTCCGAAGCAGTGATCAAGGACGGCATCCTGTACGTGGCCGGCCAGGTTGGCGACACACCGGATGCCAGTGTCGAACAGCAGACAAAGGAACTGCTGGCGACCATCGACCGCATTCTGGCCGAGAACGGTTCCGACAAGGAACACATCCTGGCCGCAACGGTTGTCATGGCTGACATCAAGGATGTTGCCGAGATGAACGCTGTCTGGGACGCCTGGGTTGTCAAGGGTGCTGAACCGACCCGCATGTGCTTCGAAGGCCGTCTGGTCAGCCCGGTCTGGCGGGTTGAAGTCTGCCTGACAGCAGCAGTCAAGTAAGTCGCTATGGAAAGGTTCTGCGGAACCTTTTCCTTTTCCGGGTGTCATTGTTCGGAAACCTTATTTATCGTATAATAGATAAACACGAAACAAAGGAGGGTCATAATGAGCAAAGTACGTATTTTTGCCCTCGGCGGACTCGACGAGGATGGCAAGAACATGTATGCCGTTGAAGTGGATGACGATATTTTCCTCATCGACTGCGGTATGAAATATCCGGGCAGTGATCAGCTTGGAATTGAGATGATCATTCCTGATTTCTCGTATCTGATCGAGCATCAGAACAGAATCAGGGGCCTTTTTCTGACCCATGGCCATGACGATGTCATGGGGGCTGTGCCGCATCTGCTGCGGCAGGTCAATATACCGATCTACACCGCGCCGCTGACCGCCCGTCTGCTGGACAGACGGCTGCGCCGGGAGGGCATCAAGGACTACACGATTCACCGGATCCACCGGTCCGGCAGCTTCAAGATCGGCAGCACGAAGATCAGGACCTTCGGCACCACCCAGTCGATCGCTGACGGCTTCGGCGTTGCCATCGGCACGGCGGACGGCTATGTGGTCTATACCAGTGAATTCATCGTCGACTATGATACCAAGAGCGAGGCGTTTGACTTCAATATCGCGGATATCACCGAACTCAGCAGCAAGGGCATCCTGGCCTTGATGACCGAGTCGGTCGGCTCGACCCGCGGCGGCCACAGTGCCCCGAACCACCGGATCACCGACCAGATCGCCCCGTATATCGAGGATGCCCGGGACCGGGTGGTCATTACGGCCTACAGCCAGAATCTCTACCGGATCATCGAAATCATCGAACTGGCCGTGCGCTACAACCGCAAGGTCATGATCTACGATGAAGAACTGCGGGCCCTGATGCAGGATATGGCAACCTTGGGCTACTACCGGATTCCGGCCGGCCTGGAGATTGCCCCGCAGAACTATGACAACGCCATGGACAATGTGATTGTGATCATTGCCGGCAACGGCCAGACCATCTTCCGCAAGGTGCATAAGATCGCAACCCGTGAAGATGAAACGATCCAGCTGCGGGACACCGACACCGTCATCATCTGCTCGCCGGCCGTGCCGGGCACCGAGCGGAATGAGAGTGCCATGGAAGATGATCTTTACAAGGAAACATCACGGGTCTTCGCCATTGATTCCCGGCGGACCTTCAGCATGCACGCATCCATCGAAGATCTGAAGATGATGCTGTACCTGATGAAGCCGAAGTATTATGTCCCGGTCAAGGGTGAATACCGGCAGCTGATCTCCAATGCCAACATTGCGCTGGATATGGGCACTCCCGCCAGCAGCATCATTGTCATGGACAACGGCCAGATCGCCATCATCAACGACGGCAAGCTGGAACGCAAATTTGACAGCATCAAGGTGGAAGACGTGCTGGTGGACGGCAAGGACAACCTGGACGCCGCCGGCATGATTCTCAAGGACCGGGAGATCCTCAGCACCGACGGGGTCATCATTGTCGGGGTTGTGGTCAACCATGCGACCAAGGAAGTGATCGGCGGGCCTGATGTACAGAGCCGCGGCGTGATCTATCTGAAGGATGCTGACTACATCATCAAGGAAATCGGCGATATTCTGGAGAATACCATTGAGGAAGCCGTCCGCAGTCACCAGTATGACAACATGGCCTGCCGGGCGGAAGCCAGAGAGAGAATCAGCCGTTATGTCATGAAGGAAACAGGCAAGCGGCCGATGATCCTGCCGGCGATCGTCGAGATCAATGTCGGCGCTTGAGAAGAGGCGGAAAGTGACACGTAAAACAGGAAATACAACAAAGAAAAGTACCGGGAGCACCTCCCGGCGCAAGACAAAGGCAGAGCGCGAAGCAGAGAAGCTGAGACTGCAGCAGATCGAAGAAGAAAAGCAGTGGCGGCGGACCTGCATTTTCGCCGTGCTTCTGTTTGCGCTGACCATCGTGGCCTATACGAAGATGGGCCTGGTCGGGCGGTATCTCGGTGACGGCCTGCAGTATCTGTTCGGCCATTTCTACTACATACTGACCGGTCTGTTCGTGGCCCATGTGATCCTCTTTGCAATCAACCGGGCCAGCGGGAACAGCGCCAGCCGGAATCCGCTGGGCATGATCCTGATCATCCTGGCTTTCCTGATGATTCTGTCCTATCTGGATACACCGCATGATCTGAAGGGTTTTGAGATCCTGCAGAGCTATAACGAGGATCTCGGCATCTACTTCAGCGAAACCCCGCCGGACAAGGTGGGCGGCGGTCTGTTCGGCGCGCTGCTGGTATCGTTAAGCACGATGCTGGTGGACTGGAAGGGGACCATCCTGGTCATTGCCGTGCTGATTATCATCTCCCTGATCCTGCTGATCAGCCTGAAGGTATACAAGCAGGCTTTCGCAACCATCAAGAACTACTTCGCAACCAACGAAGTGGATGATGACGACGAAGAGGATGAGGAAGAAGAACCGGCCCCGGCCGTTACGCTGAAGAAACAGGAGAAGAAACCGGAAAAGAAGCCGGACAATGTCATCTCGCTGGCCGATCTGCCGAAGGTGGAACTGGGCCAGAGTGTGCCGACCGTACCGAATATCCGCGTGGATATGGATGATACCCGCGACCTGCCGCTGCCGGAGCCGGCTCCTGCGGCCACCATGGACACGGTGCAGATTCCCCTGAGCATGCGGGAACCGCAGAAAGCCGCCCGTCCGGAAGAAGGAAAAGAAGAGAAGAAGAGCCTGTTCATCACAGCTGACGGCCCGATGCAGCAGCAGCTCTCGATTATCCATGAGGCTGCCCTCGAAAACGAAGAGGTGGACGAAGGGTATTATCCGGCCTATGTGCCGATCACCCCGCTGCGGCCGTATGCCGGAGCCGAAACAAACCCGTATCCGGAAGCCGATCCTTACATCGCCCCGGATCCATATCCATACCCGGAACCGGAACCGTATGATGAGCCGGAACCGTATATCGAACCGGCGCCGGTCATCAGTGAGCCGGAGCCCCCGGTGGTCACCCCGGCGCCCAAGCCGGAGCCGAAACCGGAGCCGGTGAAGGAAGATCCGGCCATCACCAACCCGCGCAAGGCAAAAAATTACCGCCTGCCGAAGGATAACCTGCTTGATCCGATTCCGCAGAAGCAGCGGGATATTCTGGAACTGAACAAGGCCAATGCCGTGGACAAGGGTGAGCTGCTCATCCAGGTCCTGCGCAACTTTGATATCGAAGCCCAGCTGAAGGACTATCACATCGGTCCGTCGGTTACGAAGTTTGAAATCAAGCCGAATGCCAATGTCAAGGTATCACGGATCCTGAACCTGGCCGATGATATCAAGATGCAGCTGGCAGTCCGCGACGTGCGGATCGAAGCCCCGATCCCGGGCTATAACGCGGTCGGCGTGGAAGTGCCGAACCAGAAGGCCATCCCGGTCAAGATGCGGGAACTGATTCACAACATTCCCGAAAAGGATCAGGCTGAACCGCTGCTGATCATCCTCGGCAAGGATCTGATGGGCAATACCGTCACCTGCCGGCTGGACAAGATGCCGCACCTGCTGATTGCCGGTGCGACCGGATCCGGCAAATCCGTATGCATGAACTCGATCATCACATCGCTGCTGCTGCGGACCAAGCCGGAAGATGTCAAACTGCTCCTGGTTGACCCGAAGAAGGTCGAATTCACCCCGTATCAGAATATTCCGCACCTGATCGGTCCGGTCATCAATGACCCGGCCCAGGCCAGCAATGCCCTGAAGGTCATTGTCAAGATCATGGAGGACCGCTATGACATGTTCTCCAAGGCCGGCGTGCGCAATATCCAGGGCTTCAATACGAAAGTCGAAAATGAACCCGCTCCGGCTGACGGTTCGCCGAAACCGGAGAAGATGCCGTACATTGTGGTCATCGTGGATGAAATGGCTGACCTGATGCTGGTGGCCGGCAAGGAAGTGGAAGCTTCCGTGCAGCGGATTACCCAGCTGGCCAGAGCGGCCGGTATCCACCTGATCATTGCCACCCAGAGACCTTCGGTGGATGTCATTACCGGCGTCATCAAATCGAATATCCCGAGCCGGATTGCCTTCGCGGTCTCCTCGGGCATTGACTCGCGGACTATCCTCGACCATGTCGGGGCAGAGCGGCTGCTCGGCAACGGCGACATGCTGTACATGCCGATCGGTTCGTCCAACGCAACCCGTGTGCAGGGTGTATTCGTCACTGATGATGAAGTACAGCGGATTGCCAAGTTCTGCTCGGATCAGCAGACTCCGTTCTACGATGACGCGTTCATCCGCCTGGATGGTGTGGACGGCAACGAGGGAACCGCGGTCATGGGTGCGGATTCCGACCCGATGCTGGAAGAGATCAAACAGTTTGTCATCGACCAGCAGAAAGCTTCCACATCACTGCTGCAGCGCCACTTCGGCATCGGTTACAACCGGGCGGCCCGCATGATTGATGTTCTGGAAGAACAGGGTGTCATCGGCCCGGCCCAGGGTTCCAAGCCCCGGGAAGTCTATATTAAGAAGAACGCCTGACAACAGGCGTTTTTTCTTGCAATCAAGTTAATTCCGCGCTATTGTTCCAGGGTATGAAAAAATTTGAAACCATCCGGCAGGTCATCAGTTTCATGCTGGTGTCCTGTGCCGTTACGATTCTGCAGCTGGTATTGGTCAATCTGTTTCTGTATCTGATGCAGGGCTGGAAACAGCCGCTGCCGGACTGGCTTGGCCGGTTCATGAATGTCGGTACCGTCGGGGCTGGCAATGACAACTGGGGCTATGTCCTGCCGTTTTTCCTGTCCAATGTGCTGGCCAACGTCTACGGCTATTTCCGCAACCGGAAAACCACATTCCACAGTGACGCCCCGCGCCGTAGCTTCCGCATCTATCTGGTATTGATCAGCGTGCTGATGCTGGTGTCCACCTGGTTCCAGGGCACCGCTGCCCACCGCATTGCCGTCCGGTTCCCGCTTGTGCCGGCAGCCAGTGCCGCGGCGTTTCTGGCCGGGCTGCTGCAGTGGCTGATCCTGTTTCCGACCGAGAAATATATCCTCTTCCGGCCCCGGCAGAACACTTGAACGAAACAATGCCGCGCAGTCTCCACCCTCTATAGGCCGGGGTTAGCGGCACATTTAACATCCTAAGCGTGTAGAAGATATAGAGAGGCAGGCACATTTTTTGCTGCACCAGTGTACTATTCTTTCTTTGCAAAGAAAGGCAGGTGCGCACATGGCATATCAACACAACTCAAGTTATGCTGTTGAGATCCGTAACGCCCACAAGGCACTGAAGCGGACACTCGATCTGTATCGTAATGCCGTAAC
>JAFWEA010000381.1 GCA_017543005.1 Solobacterium sp.
CAGTTCCCCGCGGGCCGCATTGACGATGATGACATCTTTCTTGACACCCCGCAGGAATTCCTTTCCGACCAGATGATAGTTTTCGTCTTTGACAAACGGCAGGTGCACCAGGATGATATCCGCTTCCCGGCGGACATTTTCGAGATTGACATAGGTCATGAATTCCCGGTTCGGTTCAAAGGGATTCTTGTCCCAGCCGATGACCCGAGCGCCCATGGCCGCAAAGTATTTCGCGCTGAGGCTGCCGATATGGCCGACCCCGAGCACCCCGACCGTCAGATCGCGGATCTCGCGGAAATACGGGAAGTCAATCCGGAAATCCTTCTGCCGGACATGGTCGGCAATCGCAAACAGGTTCCGGTTCAGGCCCATGGCCAGCGCCACGGTCAGTTCGGCGATGACATTAGGATCGTAATTCTGCACGTTGGCAATTTCGACACCGTGTTCGCTGGCAGCGGTGAAGTCCACCTGCCCGACCCCGGTCATGCGCAGCACCAGCTTGTTGATGCCGAGCTCTTCCAGCATGGCAAAATATTCCTCGGTCAGCTTCAGGTTCGGATTGCCGTCCAGCACCGCATCGATGCCGCCATAGGTTTCCGGCCGCAGGAAGTCCTTTGCCGAACTGCATACGACGATTTCATAACCGGCCGCCGGATTCAGCATCTCCTTCAGCCGCTGCATTTCCCCTTCGTGGGTATTGTAGACAAGAACTCTGTACATATTATTTCTCCTCGGGGATGACCCGGTAATGGCCGATGATATCCGTCCGTTTTTCCAGAATGTCTTCCTCATAGCGCCGCTGCAGCGGGTTGTCATGGTGGATGACATACGGGATGCCGCGGGCATTGCGGCGGTCGGAGATCATGCCGATGTGCTCATGGAATACAACGATGTCACCCGGCTGCCAGGCATCAATATCCTGTATATCCGTGTTTAATGATATCGCATTTCCGGAAAAATATACCTGCAGGTTACGGACCCGCCGGAAATCGATGTTCCGGTCCGGGACTTCAATGTCATACCGTTCCGGATGGGCATGGATATCGTCATCCACCTTCTGCTGCAGATCATAGCCGCAGTCCCGCAGGGCAATGCCGATCACATCCACGCAGGTGCCGTATCCGTCATCCGGATAGCCGCTGGCATAGTAGGCGCTTTTATACTTCGGCCGGGTTTCCACATAGCGCAATGCCGCCTCCAGCACCGGTGATTCCTCACAGGCCATGCCATAACGGTCCGGCAGGCGGGCGGCCGAGGTTCCGGCGGCCATCTGCACCAGGACCATGCCGGCAGCGCCGAGCAGCAGGATCAAAATCAGCTTGATTGTTTTCTTCATGAGGTCCTTATCTTTCAAAAGAACACCGGCAGCCGGTGTTCCTGATGATTATTTGTTCTCTTTTTCCGGCAGATAGAAGATCTGCTCACCGTCCTTTGACAGCATATAGTTCCCCCGGGCATAACTCTGGATATAATCCGGATCTTCGAGCTTGGCCCGCTCGGTTGTCAGATAGACGTTTTCATCAAGCACTTCCTGATAGCGTACCTGTACTTCTTCCAGCTGCTGCCGCAGGGTCAGAGTTGTATAGACTTCCCGGCCGACCTGGAACAGCAGGAAACAGGAAAAACCGATGGCGACGTAGCAGATCAGCTTCAGAAACGGCGTCATCTTGCGCTTTTTCTTTTTGGTTTTCTTCTTGGTGTTCTTTACCGGTTTCGGTTCTGTCATAATTCCCTCTTGTGTATTATCTATATATCATTTTTGCCGGCGCGGATCAAGAATCCTCCCCGGTTTCCGGCAGGACGGTCTCTTCGATAATTTCATACATGTCTTCGGTTTCCCGTTTCCGCCGCTGTTCTTCGGTGGAGAGAACCCGGACCTTCATCTGCCGGCGGCCGAAGGTGATGGTGATGATATCCCCGGCATAGACTTCCTTTGCCGGTTTGACGATCCGGCCGTTCACTTCGATCCGCTGGTTTTCGGCCAGCTGCCGGGATACGGTGCGCCGCTTGAGGATCCGTGCGGCTTTCAGGTATTTGTCCACTCTCATCTTTTTGCCTCCCGGGCGGTTTCAATCGCCCTGATCACCATGTTCAGGCTGTCTTTGGTCTTCGGCACGGATGCGATAATCCGGCTGTTGGTGTAGCGCAGGGCAATGTCCCGCGACAGTTTCGAATACAGCGAGAACAGTTTCACCCCGTCAAGCTGCTGGGAGAACTCCTTCGCAAACGTGATCTCGCAGTGGTCCTTCACTTCCCGGTAGCTGTCCACATCGCCTTCATTGAGCAGGATATCGAGCTGTTTCTTCTCGAACAGCCCTTCCACTTCTTCCGGCAGCCGGCCGTACTGGTCAACGACATTGCGGCGGTACTGTTCCAGGGCGTTGAGGCTGTCGAGCAGGTCGATCTGCTGGTACATGCTCAGCTTGTCATAGTCATCCGGGGCAAACTGCCGCGGAATGTAGCTGGTGCGGCCGACATTGGCGAGCTTCTTCGCCTCGGGCTTTCTGCGGACCTGGCCCTTGCGGGCGGCGATGGCTTCTTCCAGCATCTCCACATACATGTCAATACCGACGGTATCGATGAAGCCGGACTGGTTCGGCCCGAGCAGGTCCCCGGCCCCGCGGATGGTCAGATCCCGCATGGCGATCTTGTACCCGCTGCCCAGGCGGGCAAATTCCTTGACGGCCTGCAGGCGCTTGGTTGCGGTTTCACTGAGCTGGCGGCGCGGCGGCACGAGCAGGTAGGCATAGGCCACCCGGTCGCTGCGGCCCACCCGGCCCTTGATCTGATAGATCTGCGCCAGGCCGAAGTTCTGGGCGTTGTCGATAAGGATCGTGTTGGCATTGGGAATATCGATGCCGTTTTCGATGATGGTCGTGCAGACCAGGACATTGAGTTCCCGGTTGACGAAGCTCATCATGACATCTTCGATGGTTTCCCGATCCATCCTGCCGTGCACCACGCCGATGCTGGCATCCGGAACCCGGTTCTGCAGGGTGCGGGCCACGTTGTAGATCTCATCGATGTTGTTGTACAGATAGAATACCTGCCCGTTCCTCGAGAGTTCCTTCTCGATTGCATCACTGACCAGGCCGAGGTTCTTTTCCACCACATAGGTCTGGACGTTGTAGCGGTTGGCCGGCGGGGTTTCCAGCTGCGAGAGCTGACGGATGCCGACCAGGGACATCTGCAGGGTTCGCGGGATCGGCGTCGCGCTCAGGGTCAGCACATCGATGCTGTTTTTCATTTCCTTGATCTTTTCCTTGTGTTCCACCCCGAAGCGCTGTTCCTCATCCACGACCAGCAGCCCGAGATCCTTGAACACCACGTCATTGGACAGGATCCGGTGGGTGCCGATCAGGATATCCACCCGGCCTTCCTTCAGATCCTGCAGGGTCTGTTTCTGCATGGCCGGGGTCACGAAGCGGTCGAGACACCGGATCGTAAACGGATAGTTTTCATAGCGTTTCGAGAAGGTCCGGAAGTGCTGTTCGGCCAGGATGGTGGTCGGGCAGAGCACGGCCACCTGCTTGTTTTCCGCCGCTGCCTTGAACGAGGCCCGGATGGCAATCTCGGTCTTGCCGAAGCCGACATCCCCGCAGACCAGCCGGTCCATGGGCTTGTCGCTTTCCATATCCTTCTTGACATCCCGGACGGCCTGTTCCTGGTCCGGGGTCAGTTCATATTCGAATTCCCGCTCGAACTGCCGCTGCAGGTCACTGTCCGGCTGGAAGGCGTGGCCGATGTTGTCGGTCCGCACGGCATACAGGTCCACCAGGCGTTCGGCGATGTTGTTTACGTTTTCCTCCAGGCGGGCCCGGGTCTTCTCCCATTCGCCGCTGCCCAGCTTGTTCAGCCGCGGCACAACCCCTTCCCGGGACACGAACTTGCGGACCAGCCGGAACTGTTCCAGCGGGACCAGCAGTTCGGCATTGCCGCGGTAGATGATCTTCAGGAAATCGCGGATGATCCCCTGGATTTCCCGGGTCTCAATGCCGAGATACTGGCCCACGCCGTACTGGGCATGGACAACGTAGTCCCCCGGTTCCAGTTCTTCATAGCCCTGGATGACTTCGGCATTGCGGAATTTCTTTTCGTAGCGGCCGGCATGGTGATGAACCTCAAACAGTTCGGCCGAAGTGACCACTGCCAGATCCTTTTCAACCAGCCGGAAGCCCTCGGCCAGCGGTCTGAGCATGATGTTGAGCCCTTCCTGCAGCGGGGTCGTTTCATCCGGGATCAGGACATAGGGAATCTGCCCGTCCACACAGGCACTCAGCACCCGTTCCAGTTCGTTTTCCCGCAGCAGCAGCGCGGTCCGCTTTTCCTGACCGTTCTGCAGCAGCCGCAGCAGAGTATGCAGGGGATGATTCGGCAGATGCACTTCCTCAATCCCGGAAATATTGTCCTCAAAGGGATCTTCCTCGATCAGCGGATTGGTGCCGTGCACCCGCTGGAATTCATGCCAGACGGCATAGCGGGGCAGCTTCTTGTCTTCCTGCACCATTTCCTGAATGTAGGCCGTGGTTTCCTCGATCAGCCGTCTGACGTTTTCCTGGATCACCACCGGATCCGAGTGGATGACCAGCGGATGATTCATATAAGAAACAAGGGAAGCCGGCTGTTCCGTCAGGGCCATCCAGGTATACAGGGACGGCTCACTGATCCGGTTTTCAATCAGGCTGAATTCGGTTTCGACCGCCGACCTGAGCATGTCACTGCCATCAGCCAGCAGCCGCTCACTCTCTTTCCGGAGGGTTTCGATATCTTCTTCCGAGAACAGGATGTCACTGGCCGGGACAATGCGCACTTCATCGGCCGGGACGATGGTTTTCTGGGTGCCGGCATCGAAAAAGCGGATGGAATCGATCTCATCATCAAAGAATTCCACCCGGACCGGCTGATCATAGTTGATCGAGTAGATATCCACGATCCCGCCGCGGGCCGCAAAGCTCAGCGGCTGATCGATATGTGCAGTCTGATAGTAACCGCCCTGCCGCAGCCGCCGTTTCAGTTCTTCCATGTCCATGCGCATGCCGGTTTTCAGTGTGATGCAGGCATCGCGGAAGACTTCCGGTGACGGCAGCAGCCGCAGATAGCCGGACGGGCAGGTAATGACCAGCTGGTTCGGCTGTTCCAGCAGGGAAGCCAGGGTTTCCACTTTGGCTGCCCGGATCTCCGGCGAAGCCGCAATCGCCTCCACGCGCAGGGATTCATCCGCACTGAAAAGCGCACATTCCTTTTCCGAGAGGAGGGATGACACCCTTTCGTAAAGTTTCTGAGCGCTGTAGAGGTTCTTTTTCACAACCAGGATCGGCTGCGGATGGAGCCGGTAGAACGTGCTCAGGATCACAGCCTCTTCGGCCAGTGATGCCAGGGGCAGCGGTCCTTTTCCGGTTTCCAGCTGTCTGACTGCCGGATTGTCTCTCAGTTCCGCAAAGATCTGAGCCGGCAGACCGGGCATTGTCTCTGTCATTGTTCGGTTTCTGTGTTTTCCTTCTGTTTCTTTTCTCTGATATTGTACGCCATGACTTTTTCCATCGGCAGGTAAGCCCAGGCGTAGGCAGCTTCGGCCGCCTGTTTCAGCGTATGTTCAAACGGTTCCTTTTCATCCTTCGGTACCGGGGAAAGCACCCAGTCCGGCACCTGTTCGTGCTGACCGCGGGTACTGTGGCCGACGCCGATGCGGATGCGGGCAATATCCGTGGTCCCCAGGCACTGCTGGATGGACTTCATGCCCTTCTGGCCGCCGGAACTGCCTTTGGTGCGGATGCGCAGTGAGCCGACCGGCAGGTCCATGTCATCATGCATGATCAGGATGTCTTCCGGTTCGATGTGGTAGAAGTTGACCGCTTCGGCCACAGCCCGGCCGGATTCGTTCATGTAAGTCAGCGGCTTCATGAGCAGCACCGGTTCCCATTCGATCCGGACGGTTGCGATCAGGGCATGCCATTTTTCCTGGGACAGGCTGACACCGAGCTTATCCAGCAGATAATCCATGGCCAGAAACCCGGAATTGTGGCGGGTATTGGCATATTCCCGGCCCGGGTTGCCCAGTCC
>JAFWEA010000382.1 GCA_017543005.1 Solobacterium sp.
GAACGTGTCCGCGGCGGTGTCGGTCTGGTGATCATGCCCGGTATCCCGCACGGCAAAGTCGGCCCTGGCCGGCCTGCCCTGTCGGACAACAGCTATATTCCCGGCTGGGCCAAGTTGGCGGATATGGTTCACAGTTATGGTGCGAAATTATTCTGCCAGCTTCATCCCGGAAAGTTCCAGGCCGGCAGAGGATATACAATCGACGATATCAATGACTTTACGGAAGAGTATATCGAGCAGCTGATCAACAGTTATGCCGAATGCGCTGTCAGAGCCAAAAAGGCCGGTGTTGACGGAGTGGAAATTCATGGTGCGCACGCTCATGAAGTAGCTCAGTTCACATCACCTTTCTATAATCACAGAACGGATTCCTATGGCGGATCGCCGGAAGGAAGGGCCAAGTTTGCCCTGGAAATCGTTAAAGGCATCAAGGAAAAAGCCGGCAATGATTATCCGCTGATTTTCCGCCTGAGCGGGGATGAAATGATTGAAACCGGCAGACACATTGATGAAAGTGTCAATCTGGCTGTCATGCTGGAAAAAGCCGGGGCTGATGCGATACATGTGTCCTGCGGCATGCCGGAGGCGGAATATGCAATTTCCATGCCCATGGATGTCGAGGATATGTTCAACGCGGAAAATGCCAGAAAGGTAAAAGAAGCAGTCAGCATTCCTGTCATTGCCGTCAACCGCATTACTTCCATTGAAGAAGCAGATCAGGTGATCGACAGCGGCTGTGCCGACATGGTTTCCATGGCCCGGGCCAATCTGGCTGATCCGGATATCATTGCCAAATATGAAGGAAAGGTCAAAGGCCCGGTCAGAAAATGCATCGGCTGCAACCAGGGCTGCCGTGACGCTTCCAAATACAAAAAGATCCACTGCATGCAGAATGCCAGGCTTGGTTATGAGGCAGTGCTGAACTTCGTCCCGGTTACAGAAGAAGAAAAGGATATGAAGATCATGATTGTCGGTGCCGGTCCTGCCGGCCTGGAAGCTGCTTATGATCTCTGCCTGCGCGGCTTCAAACCGGAAATCTATGAACGTGCGGATAAGGCCGGCGGTCTGGTGAATCTGGCTGCGGTTCCGCCGAAAAAAGAGCGGATGAACTACATTACCGAATTCAGAGTTGAAGCATTGAAGGAATTCGGAATTGAGATTCATTACAACACGGAAGTGACGCCGGAACTGCTGAAGGAAAAGCAGCCGGATGTCCTGATCATCGCGACCGGAAGCACCTGTGTGATTCCGCCGATTCCGGGAATCAAAGACAATGACCGGGTCTTCACCGGGGATGAAATCATCGCCGGAACCAGAAAACCGGCCGGGAATCATGTGGTTGTCCTCGGCGGCGGTCTGGTTGGCTGTGAGGTTGCTGACTATCTGGGTGAGCAGGGTTACAGAGTTGAAATCGTCGAGATGCTGGATGAGCTCGGCGGCACGCTGAATCAGAGCCGCAAGCACTTCATGTTCAAGCGTCTGACGGAAAACGATGTTGTGGCTCATATCGGCACAAAAGTCGAAAAGATTGATCTGCCGGCAGTGACCGTTTCCACACATGGCTATACCTACGATATCAATGATGTGGATTCCGTTGTTGTAGCCGCCGGCAGAAAGTCGCTGGATGAACTGAGCGAATTTGCCGGAAAAGAGCTTGCCGGTACACGGGTATATGTGATCGGTGATGCGAAGACACCGGGTGTTGCACTTGATGCAATTGCCCAGGGTGCAAGAATTGCCGCAAAAGTATAGAAAGAAGGTCAGAATAATGGACGCAAAGAAAAGACTGAAAGAAATGCTGAAGGATCAGGAAACATATTTTGTTCCCGGAATCTTTGACTGCATCGGGGCAATCGCCGCAGAAAAAAGCGGTTTTGAAGCTGCCCTTGTTTCCGGCAATGCGGTTTCTGCTTCCTTTGCCGGTCTCCCTGATATGGGTCTGCTGACAATGTCGGAAGTAACGGAAGTGTCCGGCAGAATCGCCCGGTCTGTAAGGATTCCGGTTATTGCTGACGCGGATACAGGCTATGGCCAGCCTCTGAACTTCATGCGGACGATTCAGGAATTTGAACGCGGCGGCGTGGCAGGTGTTCATATTGAGGATCAGATTTCTCCGAAGAAATGCGCCTACTATGGAGGCGAGCATGAAGTTGTATCAACGGAGGAGTATCTGAATAAACTGAAAGCCGGTCTTGCGGCCAGAGTTTCGGATGATTTCTGCATCATTGCCCGTACGGACGCTCTGATCAGTTACGGAATGGATGAAGCAGTCAAACGGGCAAATCTGTATCTTAAAGCCGGAGCTGATGCATGCTTCGTTGTCGGCTGCAAGACGCTGGAAGATATCAAAGAAGTCGCTGCCCGGGTCAATGGTCCCGTCATTGTAAACATCAATGATGAAAGCCCGCTGAATCAGTATTCCTATGAAGTATTCCATGAAATCGGCGTAAAGATGGTCCTGTATCCAGCTGTTTTGAGAAATCTCTTCCTCAGGCAGGCCGTTGATACTCTGAGTGTTCTGAAGAAGAACGGCAATACGAAAGAAAAACTGGACAGCATGGCGACACTGGCAGAGTTCCAGGAAGCTACACACCTGAAGGAATTCCAGGATACAGAATACAGATATGCCACTGAAAAAGGGGACATTAAGTAATGTATACGGCTGTAGAAAAAATATTCCAGAGAAAAACAGGTGTGCAGTCCCGGGCAAATGACATTGTCATTGTCGATGTGGATGGCTGCATGGTTCATGATCTGAACGGGCCGTCAGTTGTCAGGAATTTCAATAAGATTGCTGAAACCGTCAAAAATCCGGCTCATCATCTGGTTGCCCTGGATCATCAGGCGCCAAGCCCGAATGTCAATGTCAGCAATAATCATGTGCTGCTGCGGGAATTTGCACACAGGCATGATATTGACCTGGTTGATGTCATGCAGGGTGTATGCCATCAGGTCATGATGGAAAACGGCAAGGTTCTGCCGGGTTCCATTGTCCTGGGCACTGATTCGCATTCCTGCATGTACGGGGCACTGAATGCCTTCAGCACCGGTGTCGGGGCAGCCGAGGCGGCAGTGATTCTGGCCAGCGGACAGTGCTGGTTCAGAATCCCGGAAACGATCCGTATTGAATTCACCGGCAAACTGCCGGAGAAGGTAACCGGCAAGGATATCATTCTGGAAATCATCCGGATTCTCGGTGAAGCCGGGGCAAATTATAAATGCCTTGAATTTGGCGGCAGTGCCATGGATCAGCTGAGCTTTGATACCCGCACAACCATCTCCAATATGGCAATTGAGTGCGGCGCCAAAGGGGCAATCATGCCGTTTGACGAAATTACCGAACAGTGGATGAAGGAACATGACATCTGCGGAGGGGAGCCGGTATCTCCTGATCCGGATGCCGAATACTGCCGGCGGATTGAAATCAATCTGTCCGATCTGAAACCGCTGGTTGCCGTATCTCCCGATATTGCCAATGTCGTTCCGGCGGAAACACTCGAATCCATCCGGGTGAACCAGGTTGTGATCGGATCCTGCACAAACGGCAGATACGAAGACTTTGCGGCGGCTGCGGAAATACTGAAAGGGAAAAAGGTAGCTGAAGGTGTGCGTCTGATTGCGATTCCGGCATCTCTGAAAGTACAGGGGAAAATGCTGGAAAGCGGCGTATATCAGACGCTGCTCAAGGCCGGGGCTTCACTCTTCCCGCCAAACTGCGGACCCTGTGCGGGACTGCACTGCGGTCTTCTCGGCGATGGCGAAGTGACGGTGACAACAACAAACAGAAACGGTGCCGGCCGCATGGGCAGCAAGCTTGCCAAGGTATATGTGGCTTCGGCCGTGACAGCCGCTTATTCGGCGTTGAACGGATTTATTTCCTGTGAGGAGAAGTAACGATGAAGGGACATGCAATCATACTTGGAAATAATGTCAGCGGTGATCAGATCATCAGCGGCGGCCGGCTTGCCGGCGGCAAATCGGAGCAGGAAGGTGTTGCGTATCTGTTTGAATCAATCCGTCCGGATTTTGCCTCGCTGTATAAGAAAGGCGACATCATTGTCGCCGGTGATAACTTCGGCTGCGGTTCTTCCCGGGAAATGATCATCCAGGTGATGAAAGCCGCCGGGATTGAATGTGTCGTGGCAAAATCATTTGCCCGGCAGTTCTACAGAGCGGGGATCAACAACGGTATTGTTCCGGTGGAATGCAGTATCGATGTATGTGACGGAACCGAATTGGAAATCGATATGGCGGATAACCTGGTTATCCTTGAAAACGGTGAAAAGATTCCGTTCCAGCCATTCCCGGAGGAAGTCCAGGATCTTATCAAAGAAGGCGGCATTATTAACTATTACAAGAATCATCAGACTTTAAGCAGGTAAGAGGAATTCAATGGATATTCTCCTGACAATCGCGGTAGCAGCAGTCGGCGGTCTGCTGGCAAAAAAATTGAAGATGCCGGCAGGGGCCATGACCGGAGCGCTGATCTTTGTGATCATCTTCGGGCTTTTAACCAGCCGCAGCAGTTTCCCTGCCGAGTATAAAGTTTATGTTCAGTTTTTCTCCGGCGCCCTGATCGGTGTGAAACTGAAGAAAGAGGATATCATCGGCTTGAAAACGATGGCCCTGCCGGGGGTCGTGCAGCTTCTGTCCATGCTGGTGCTGAATCTGGTATTCGGCCTGCTGATGCACTACATGGCCGGGCTGGATATTCCGACGGCATTTTTCAGCAGCGCGCCGGCAGGCATGCAGGATATGGCGCTGATTGCGGCTGATTATGGGGCAAATCCATTGTATGTATCGATTATCCAGATGCTTCGGGTGGTGTTTATTGTTTCCTTTATGCCGACGTTCTACAAGATGATCGTTGCAAAAAACGGCAGAATGGCACCGCAGCATCATGAAGAAAAACAGCCTGCGCAGGTATCGAAGAAAGAATCTTCAGTGCCGAAACCGGCAAGACTGCTGCTGACCATTCTGGTCGCCTTTGCCGGGGGAAGTCTGTTCCGGTTTCTGAAAATCAAATCAGGGGCATTGATCGGGGCAATTGCTGCTACGGCAATCCTGTCCATCTTCACAAATCTGGCTTATTTCCCGATCACGATCAAAACCGGTACACAGATCTGTGCCGGAGCCTATGTGGGAGCCCAGCTGAAAAGAGAGACACTGACAGTTCTTCCGACACTGATCGTGCCGATCATGATCATGCTGATTGGCATGTTTATCTTCGTGTACGTATTCGGTCTGATCATGCAGAGAGTATCGCATCTGGACCTGCTGACTTCCCTGCTGATATCAACACCGGGCGGGATGCAGGAAATGTCACTGATGGCACAGGATTTCGACTGTGATGCGCCGAAAGTCGTAGTTATGCATATTTTAAGAATCATGATTGTAATCTTCCTGTTTCCGCCTATGATCGGGTTCCTGGAAACAGTACTTCCATAAATTGCTATCGATAGAGGGAGGATTTGTATTATGGAAAGTCTCAGCAGAGCAGCAGCATTCAGAAAATTATTGAAGGAAAAGAGCATCATCTGTGCTCCGGCAGTTTATGATCCGATTTCGACGAGAATGGCAGAACTGGCCGGATTTGAATTCCTGTTTGTCAGCGGTTCGTCCATGGCATGCACGAATATCGGCACAGCGGATGTGGGCGTATTCTCTTACGGGGAATACCGCAATACCCTGCTGAATATGCTGAATGTGTCAACCGTTCCGATGATTGTCGATATGGATACAGGATTTGGCGGTCCGGTCACAATCAGAAGAGCTATCCGTGAATATGAACAGATGGGAATTGCCGGGGTCATGATCGAAGACCAGACATTCCCGAAAAGATGCGCATATTATGACGGGCTGAGAGTTGTTCCGATTGAAGAAATGAAGGTGCGGATTGAATCTGCGCTGAAAGCGAGAAGAGATAAGGATTTCTTCATTCTGGCCCGTACC
The DNA here is from genome assembly GCA_017543005.1 of Solobacterium sp. GTDB lineage: Bacteria > Bacillota_I > Bacilli_A > Erysipelotrichales > Erysipelotrichaceae > Bulleidia. The sequence goes on from JAFWEA010000382.1 coordinate 5,953, forward strand.
GATGCGGCGGCAGATGATACTAAGGGTATGGAAGAAGCCCTGAAGCGGGCAAAACTGTTCCATGAATGGGGCGCAGACGGTGTTTATGTCAGTACGCCGAAGAGCGAAGAGGATATCAAGGCAATCGGTCAGCTGGGCTTCCCGTGTGCCATTATCATCACGGAAGGCAGTGCAACCGGTCATTACAGTGTGGCTGACATGGAACGCATGGGCATCAAGATGGTGTTCTTTGCCCAGTCGCTGACCCGGGCATGCATCCGTACCATGCAGGTTGTCCTGAATGAAATCAGGACAAAGGGCAGAACCGATACCCTGGATCCGGATATGTTCTGCTCGCAGGAAACCCGTGCCAGTGTTACGGGCCTGCAGGAATACATGGAGTTTGAAAAAGAAATTTTGCACATTGAAGACTGAAGAATAGGAGGATCATATGGCAGACTATAAAATTGGTATTTTAAACGGCGACGATATTGGCCTCGAGATTGTCCCGGTTGCGGTGGACGTACTGAAGGCAGCAATCTCCAAATATCCGGAAATCAAGGTAGACTGGCGGCCGCTGCCGGTAGGCTATACTTCTTTTCTGGAACATGGAACTACTCTGCTGCAGTCTGTAAGAGATGAGCTTTATACGCTTGACGGCTGGATTCTTGGTCCGATCGGGCATATGGCTTATCCGAAGAACGAACCGCTCTGCTTTAATCCGCATCCGATTCTGAGAAGAGATTATGATCTGGTTTCCAATATCAGACCGGCAAAGTCATATGCTTCCATTCCGTGCATTAACGACAAGGTGGATCTGGTAATCATCCGGGAAAACAACGAAGGATTCCAACCGGACCGCAATATGTTCATGGGAAACAGTGAGTGCATGCCGACCCCGGACATGGCGCTTTCTCTGCGGGTTATTACCAAGAGAAACAGCCAGCTGGTTGCCCGTGAAGGCTTTGAACTGGCGCGCAAGAGAAACGGTCTGAAAAAGGTTACTGCAATCCATAAGAATACAGTCTTCAAGCTTGGCTGCGGCCTGTTCATTGACTCCTGCCGTGAAATCGCCAAGGAGTATCCAGACATTGAATTTGAGACTGTTGTAGTTGATACATTTGCCATGAAGATGCTGATGCATCCGGAAAACTATGACGTTGTCATTACGACAAACATGTTCGGTGACATTCTTTCCGATGAGGCAGCCGGTCTGGTCGGCGGTCTGGGCATGGCGGCAGGTCTCTGCGCCGGTCCGAAATATTGCATGGCCCAGGCTACCCACGGTTCTGCTCCGGATATTGCCGGCAAGGGCATCGCAAACCCGTTTGCCATGATCAAGTCGGCACAGATGATGCTTGACTGGCTGGGCCGCCGCAAGGATGACAAAGCAGCCATCCAGGCAGCTGCAGATATCGAAAAGGCAATGGAGGAAGTGCTGAATTACAAGGAGTGCATTACTCCTGATCTTGGCGGCAAGGCTTCCACAGTGGAAATGGGCCAGGCAATCTGCAACCTGATTCTGAAATAAACAGACACATTTTCTATCCCTTAATAATAAGCTTCATTCTGCCGGGCGGCCAAACAGGCAGGATGAAGGGAAAACCACCGGAGTCCAGCAGTGATCCGGTGTTTTTCTTTGGTGGGATGCTAAGGGCATGACAGCCGAAGATCCGGGCCTGATCAGCGCATGTTATTCCCCGGGGAAAGCATCATTGCATATAATGAATACAGGAGGAATTACCCGTATGGAACAGAAACTCAAGGATAAAGTCGTAGTCATCACCGGTACAACTTCCGGGATCGGGGCCGGCATGGCAAAACTGTTTGCGGCCCATGGTGCCAAGGTTGTCGGCAGCGGCAGACGGCAGGAGAAAGGTGAGGCAGTTGTAAAGGAAATCATTGATAATGGCGGTGAGGCGACCTTTGTCAGAACCGATGTGCTGGATCAGGAACAGCTTCAGAACCTGATTGACACCGCGGTGAACAAATACGGCCGGATCGATATTCTGGTCAACAATGCGGCCTATGAACCGACCAAGGTGTTTGCTGAAAATACCTATGATGACTACCGCAAGGTCATCGACACAAACCTCGGCAGCTATATCATGGCCAGCATCTATGCCCTGAAGTATATGCGGGAACAGAAGAGCGGCAAGATCCTGAATATCAATTCCGTGACAGCCGAACAGGTGGTGCCGGGGGTCGGCATGTATGCGATTGCCAAGGCCGGCATAACGAACCTGACCAAAATCATTGCCCTGGAATATGCCAAGGAAGGCATCCGCTGCAATGAAGTGAATCCGGGTCTGATCATGGCCGGGGCCTTTGAGGATCCGGCGGTACGGGAGTGGGCGCATGATGCAATTGTCAACGGCACGCCGGTCGGCCGGCTTGGTACGGTGGAAGAGATCGCCAATGCGGCATTGTATCTGCTGAGTGATGAAGCGGACTTCGTCAACGGCACATCGTTCTATATCGACGGCGGCAGAAGACTGATATAAAAAAATCCGGACATGCCGGATTCAGCGGAACCGCAGGACCATCAGGTCACAGTCGATCAGCTGGTCATTGATTTTTACATAACCGGGGAACACTCCGGTTTTTTCAAAGCCGAACTTCCGGTACAGCCGGATGGCTCTTTCATTGTCGCTGCGTACATCCAAAGTGATCTGATCAACCCCGGCAATCTCCCGGCCGAAACGGATCAGCAGACTGAGAAGGGTACTGCCGATGCCGTTGTTCCAGCAGGACTGCAGGACCGATACAGCCACTTCTCCGCGGTGCCGCATACGGGGTGTTTTCTGGATGGTGAAGGAACCGATGCCGACAATCCTGCCACCGCTTTTTGCCAGCAGGATCAGGCCGTAACGGGAATGTTCCAGATGCGTCAGCATATCTCTTACTTCTTCGGCGGTCATGTCCAGACCTTCGGCACCGAAACTGAGATTGTCTGTTTCTGCTCCGGCCGTTTTCGTATAGGCAAGCAGGGCTTCTGCATCTTCGGGAACAGCTCTTACGATTGTGAGATCAGACAGATTTGACATCGGTTTTTTTCTTCAGCAGCAATGAGAGCATGATGGACGAAAGGGCCATGACAATGATAAAGATCAGGGCCGGACGGTAAGATCCGGTCAGATCATAGAACAGGCCGTAGAGACTGACAGAGAGGGCATAGGCAGTGGATGTGAAGATAACCAGCTTCGAATAGACTTCGGCATAGCGGTCTCCGGCGACTTTCTGTGTCAGCATGCTCAGGGCCACGGTGCTCAGCGAGAAGAAGGAGCCGTACATGGCTGCTCCGGCCCGGATGAGCAGACCGTTTGCGGCAAACAGCAGGATCAGACAGGTGCCGATGGTACCGATGATAGCCCAGACAATCGATACGAGGATTGGATTGACCCGGTCACTGGCAAAGCCGTAGCAGAGTTTGAAGATGATATTGCCGATCATGGAACAGGTTAGCACGGTGGCACTGGCTTCCAGGCTGTAACCCTGGGATACGGCCAGGGCTGAGAAGTGCTGGTTCATGCCGCACAGAGTGCAGAAACAGACACAGGTGGAAAACAGAACGATGATGGTCGGCAGCGGTACCGGCGGTGACTTTGGCGTCTGATCCTGCACCGGAGCAGCGTCATCTGCCTTCCTTTCGGATTTCAGCCGGAGGGTCAGGGCACAGGGCAGAACCGCCACGGCCAGGAACAGGGCCATCAGCCGCAGGGATGTCTGATAGGACAGCGAAGAGATCAGCCGGCTCAGAATCGGATTCATGACTGCCCCGAAAACACCGCTGAAGGCCAGCGCTGCGCCCACGGCGGAACCGTTCTTGTCACCGTACCAGTCGCGC
>JAFWEA010000383.1 GCA_017543005.1 Solobacterium sp.
ATCGACTGTTTTGATGATGTGATTGTCAGCGGCGACTACGGCATGCGCAAGCCGGACCCCAAACTCTTCCTGCTGGCGGCCAACCGGATGAATGTACAGCCGGAGGAAAGCGTCATGGCCGGTGATATCTATTCCATGGATGTCGTCGGGGCCTACCGGGCCGGCATGCATGTCATCTGGGTTTCCCGGCACGGCTATCAGGGGGCGCCGATTCCGGCCCTGCGGTCTGTGACCGAACTGCCGGAAGCCCTGGAAAAACTGGAAGCGGGGCTGTTCTGAACATGAAAAAAGAACAGCTGGAACGGATTGCCCGGATGGAGGCAGTCACAGATCAGGCCAGGCAGGCAGTGGATGCGCTGCAGGCAGCCCTGGATGCGTATACGGCGGTACAGGCTGATCTGAAGGAACTGGAAACATACTATACCGGGCCGGCGTGGAAAGAAGATTTCCGGGCCGCGGAAGAAGGGAAGCTTCCGGCCGGGCTGAAGCACGGGGTATTGGCCGAGGATACGGTCTATGACCTGCTGGCCGACCGGGATGAACTGCATAGACAGCTGCGCATGATAAATGAGGAAGAAGACGGCTGAGAAGCCGGTAATATTATTCGGAGGTAGAAATGAAAATCGGAGTTTATTATGTAGAATCAACCAATGCGGACAGTGTCAACATCAACCAGTACAATCGGGATCTGGTAAAGAAACTGGGTGAGATGACCGGCCACGAGATCGGCTTTGTCGATCTGGAACACGTCAACGATTCAGACCTGCTGCTGGTCTTCATCGGCGGCGGCGGAACCGAAGGACGCTTCAAGGCAGTGCTGGACAAGCTGCCGAAACCGGTCTTCCTGATCACCACGGGATACAACAACTCTCTGGCAGCATCCATGGAAATCCTGTCCTATCTGCAGCAGCAGAATATCAAGGGTGAAATCATCCACGGTTCCGAAGAAAAGATGGCAGCCCGTATCAGCACGCTGGCCACGGTCTTTGCGGCCCGCAAGAAGATCCACGGGATGCGCCTGGGTGCAGTCGGCAAGCCGAGTGACTGGCTGATCTCCTCGGATGTGGACGCTGCCCTGAGCAAGGAAAGAAACGGCATCGAAATCGTTGATATTTCCATGGAAGAATTCTTTGCGGAAATCGCGAAGAAGGAATACGAAGACAACGTCTGGACAAAGATGGTCAAGGAAAAGAACTGGCATCCGCAGGATACCGAGCTGTGCTGTGAGATCTACGGGGCACTGCGGCGGCTGGTTGACAAGTACCAGCTGGACGGCGTGACGGTCCGCTGCTTCGACCTGCTCGGCCCGGTCAAGGGCACCGGCTGCCTGGCCCTGGCTGTCCTGAATGCACAGGGCATCTATGCCGGCTGCGAAGGCGATATGCCGAGCCTGATCTCCATGGCGGTGCTGGGTGAGCTGACCGGCAAGCCGGTCTTCATGGCCAACCCGTCGAGAATCCTGTCCGACAGCAACGAAATCATCTTCGCACACTGCACCCTGCCGCTGAATATGCCGACGGAAATCGAACTGATGACCCACTTCGAGTCGGGTCTCGGCGTTGCGTTCCGGGGCAGAATTCCGGAAGGACCGTGCACGATCTTCAAGACATCCGGTCTGCTGGACCGCTACTTCGTCAAGGCGGGAACCCTGTCTGAGAACCTGTGCGAGACCAACCTGTGCCGGACCCAGATCCGCATCGGCCTGGCGGAAGAAGATCTCAACTACTTCCTGACAAAGTCCATCGGCAACCACCACATGATCGTCACCGGTGATTACGAGGAACTGGTCAGGGAATTCTACAAGTGGCTGTAAGCGGTACGATCAGAACCGAAAGAAAAGATTGTGAGAAATCACAATCTTTTTGTATGTCTTTACTGCCGGCTGTTCTTCTCGAGTTCTTCCTTGGCCTTGCGGGCTTTTGCCTCGGCGTTTGCCTGGTCGATTTCATCCTGCGGCAGGATGTCCGTGATGTGCTTCAGGGTTTCCCGGAAGGTGGCGAGGGTTTTCTTCAGCCGGGTGCGCATGTCGACAATGGCCCGGTAGTTGCCGGCGGTCTCCATTCTGACGGCTTCCTGCACAATCTTCAGCAGGGCCGGCAGGTACATGTCGTACAGCCGGACAAGTTCCTTTTCGCCGCTGTCAAACAGGTACTGCACATCGCGCAGTTCCCGCAGCCGGGCAATGGTCATGCCGAGGGCTTCCTGCAGGGCTTCATCCCGCAGTTCCAGACGGCACTTCTCAAATTCCGCAATGAACGATGCGGCTTTGTCCATCCGTGCTTCTTTTGCCTGTTCATCTGTCATCATGGTGCTCATGAGTTCATTATACGGCAGGGAGTTGCGTCGGAAAAACCGTATATTTTAATAATAATGCTATAATATGTGAGCCTGTGAGGAGGACCCATGCCGAAGACCTATACACCGATGATGCAGCACTATCTTTCCATCAAGGAACAGTACCCCGACGCGATTGTTTTCTATCGCCTCGGAGACTTCTATGAGATGTTTTTTGATGATGCGAAGACAGCCAGCCGGGAACTCGATCTCGTGCTGACGGGCAAGAATGCCGGTGTGGAGGAACGGGTGCCGATGTGCGGGGTGCCGCACCATGCGGTAACCGGCTATGTGCAGCGGCTGGTGCAGCGCGGCTACAAGATCGCGATTGTCGAGCAGATGCAGGATCCCAAGGAAGCCCAGGGGCTGGTGGAACGCGATGTCGTGCGGGTCATTACCCCCGGTACGGTCATGGCGGAAATCTCCGATGAGAAAGAGAGTGTCTATCTGGCAGCCATAGAAGACTATAAGTACGGCTATGCCCTGGCGGTGGCCGAGATGAGCACCGGCGAGACGTTCCTGGAGGAAATCTCCCATGATACGTCCGCCCTGACGCAGGCAATTCTGAAAAACAATATCAAGGAAGCGGTGCTGGCCTCTTCGTTTGACGAGCGGCTGGTGAAGGTGCTGCGGGAGCTGCAGGTGGTGATCTCCTGGTGTGATGAAACGGAGATCCGGGATACCTATGAACCGCTGATGGAAAATATCGTCCGCGAACATGACCGGACAGCCTGCGGGCGGATGCTGCAGTATCTGGAGGTGACCCAGAAACATCTGCTCGGGCATCTGCAGGTCTGCACGGTCCGCAACGAAGACGAGATCCTGTATATGGATTTTGCCACCCGGCAGAACCTGGAACTGACAACCTCGCTGAACCGGCAGAACCGGCAGGAGACCCTGTGGTCCTTCCTGGACTGCTGTAAGAGTGCCATGGGTTCGCGGTTGCTGAAACGGTGGATCGAACAGCCGCTGGTGAATCAGGAACTCATCCTGCAGCGGCAGCGCCGGCTGGCCTGGCTGATGAAGAACTTCATGAACCGTGCGGATCTGCGCGATCATCTGGGCAGGATCTATGACCTGCAGC
>JAFWEA010000384.1 GCA_017543005.1 Solobacterium sp.
AGATCCCTGCAGAAACGGAGTGAATCAATATGACAAACGAAAAATGGAAAATCGCTTTTTACGGTGAAGAAGATTTTGCCGAACGGATGAAAGGCAGCGTCACTCCCTGGCTTTATCAGAATGTGGTCTCCGGCACCACGCTCAGCCTGGATGGGGCCCGCCTGCAGTACTACTATGCCCTGAATCCGGAGCGCGGCAAGACCATCACCTTTGTGCATGGCTTCTGCGAGTTCTACGGCAAGTACCACGAGATGATGCACCTGTTCTATCAGGCAGGCTATTCCGTGTTTTTCGTCGAACTGCGCGGCCACGGTCTGTCAAAGCGCCTGGTCAGTGACCCGGACCTGGTGCATGTCAATTCCTTCAATGAATATCTGGATGACCTGTTTGCCTTCCAGTATCAGATCGTGCAGCCCCTGACCCGCGGGGATGTCCATATCCTCTTCGGTCATTCCATGGGCGGCTGTATTTCCACCCTGTTCCTGGAACGCTATCCGAAGTTCTTTGACAAGGCCATCCTTTCTTCACCGATGCTGGAACTGGACTTCCGCACCAGCGACTGGAAACTGCAGGCCCTGGCCATGGTCAGCACCGCCCCGAATCTCAACAGCAGGCCCTCCCCCGGCTTCCGCCCGTTCAACCCGAAGCCGGACTTTGAACACAGCAGCGCCGCCTCCGAGCCACGGTACATGTACCAGTTCAATCAGCGCCTGGCCAGTGAAAAGTACCATATGTCCGGCAGTTCCTTCGGCTGGACCAGGGCGGCCTATGCGGCCATGCAGGAAGCGGTGGACTATGCCGGCGATATCCGCATTCCGCTGCTGATCCTGCAGGCCGAAAGCGATCATCTGGTGCTGCCCGGCGGCCAGCAGCTCGTGGCCGAGCGGGCAAAGAACGCGGCCATCATGAAGATCCCGGGTTCCAAGCACGAAATCTTCAATGCCCAGACCGAAGCCAGGGAGCTTTACTGGCAGGTGATCTTCACCTTCCTGGAAACCCCGGTCAGTGCCCTGCCCGATCCTGAATAACAAAAAAACTGAATCGCTGGGATTCAGTTTTCTTTCTGCTTACTGCTCAACAGCAACCTTGATGCCCGGGCCCATGGTTGTGGCAACTGTCATGCCCTTGATGTATGTGCCCTTGACTGTGGAAGGCTTGACTCTGACCAGCTGATCGTACAGAGCCTTGAAGTTCTCTGCCAGTGCTTCATCAGTGAAGGAGCACTTGCCGATCAGGACATTGACGTTGCCGTCTCTGTCAACACGGTATTCGATCTTACCCTTCTTGATTTCCTCGACGGCCTGTGTAACGTTCATTGTAACGGTACCGGTCTTCGGGTTCGGCATCAGGCCTCTCGGGCCCAGGAGACGGCCCAGCTTACCCAGCTGACCCATCATATCCGGTGTGGCAACGATAATATCGAAGTCGAGCCAGCCGCCCTGGATCTTTTCGATCATGTCAGCGCCGCCGACAAAGTCAGCACCGGCATTGCGGGCTTCCTCTTCCTTCGCACCCTGGGTAATAACCAGAACTCTTCTGGTCTTACCGGTGCCATTCGGCAGAACCATGGCACCACGGATGTTCTGATCCGCCTGACGCGGGTCAACATTCAGGAAGAAGCATGCTTCGACGGAAGCGTCGAACTTGGCAACATTGGTCTTCTTGGCCAGTGCCACTGCTTCGGTATACGGATACAGCTGTTCATGATTGATCAGCTTTGCTGCTTCAGCGTATTTCTTTCCAGCCATGATCAGCCCTCCCATCCTTCAATGGTAATACCCATGTTGCGGGCAGTACCGGCAACGATACGCATCGCTGCTTCAACATCATTCGCGTTCAGGTCAGGCATCTTGTATTCGGCGATTTCCCGCAGCTGAGCTTCGGTGATCTTGCCGGCCTTGACGGTCTTCGGTGTACCGGATGCCTTGTCGATGCCGGCAGCCTTCTTCAGCAGAACAGCAGCCGGTGTTGTCTTGATGACGAAGTCGAAGGACTTGTCTTCGTACGCTGTGATGATAACCGGAACGATATCACCTTTGCGGTCTCTTGTCTTGTCGTTGAATTCATTGCAGAACTGCGGCATGTTGATGCCGGCAGAAGCCAGTGCCGGTCCCGGTTTTGCGCCGCCGGCCGGGAACTGAAGCTTGCAGATTTTCGCAACTCTCTTTGCCATGTGGTTTTCCTCCTTATATCAGTTTCCACATGCAGTGGTACAGCGGATGGTTGCACATCCTCCCACGCATGATGCGCACACAAAAAATGTGTGCTTTATTAATATACCCGTACTCAGCCGCCCCGTCAACGGTCTTTTCCTGTATTTTCCCGGGAAATCAGTGGTATCATTGCCGTATCGGGCAGGAGGAGACGAAGATGCGCGTTCAGCTGATCCGGGACAGGAATTTTTACCGCCGGGTAATGATGTATATGCTGCCGGTGGCCCTGCAGCAGGCAATCAATATGGGTGTCAATATGCTTGACACCATGATGCTCGGTTCCTTCGGCGAAATCCAGCTGTCGGCTTCGAGTCTGGCCAACCAGTTCTATAATTTCTTCACGATTTTCTGCATGGGCATCATCGGCGGGGCCAGTGTGCTGGCCTCCCAGTACTGGGGTGCCGGTGACAAGGACAAGGTCCGCCAGACCTTCTCCATGGCCATGCGGCTGACCCTGGTCATCTCACTGATTTTCGCGGCACTGACCTGGCTGTTTCCGGCCCGGATCATGAGCATCTATACATCCGAAGCAGCGGTCATCGAACAGGGCGTGCGGTATCTGCGCATCACCGTATTCATCTTCACGATTCACGGTCTCAGCCTGGTCATGGCCAACCTGATGCGCACGGTCGGGCATCCGCGGCTGGGTCTGGTTGTTTCAATTATCTCCTTTCTCGTCAACATTGTCGGCAACTACGCCTTCATCTTCGGTAAATTCGGCATGCCGCGCATGGAAATTGCCGGTGCTGCCCTGGGCACGCTGATTGCCCGGGCTGCCGAGTTCCTGACCACCTTCATCTTTGCCCTGTCTGTTGAAAAGAACCTCGCGCTGCGCTTCAAGCACCTGCTGAGATCCCCGAGCAGCGAATTCTACCGGAATTACTTCCGCATCGGCGCCCCGGTGCTGGTCAGTGATTCCCTGCTGGGCCTGGGCGGCAATATTGTGAGTATTGTCCTTGGCCATATGGGCGCGGCTGTCGTAGCCGCCAATGCCATCTGCCAGGTCATTGACCGGCTCATGACCGTCGTCATCTCCGGCATCTCCAACGCCTCCGGCATCATCGTCGGCCATACGATCGGCGAAGGCCATGCGGAGGAAGCCCTGCGGCAGGGTGAAACCTTCTACCTGCTGAGCGTGATCTTCGGGGTCGTCGCATCGGTGTTCCTGCTGCTGCTCGGACCGCTGACCATCCGCATGTACAACCTCACCCCGGAAACCATTGATATCACCCACCAGCTGATGCGGGCCTATGCCGTCATCATCTTCTTCCAGGCCATCCAGTCGGTCATGACCAAGGGTGTGCTGCGGGGCGGCGGTGACACGAAGTTCCTGATGATGGCCGATATCCTCTTCATGTGGATCGTCTCTATCCCATTGGGCGCATTCGTCGGCCTGGTGCTGCAGGGTCCGCCCTGGGCTGCCATCCTCTGCCTGCGGATCGATTTCGCCATCAAGTCCTTCTGGTGCATCCACCGGCTGCTCAGCGGCAAGTGGATCCACATCGTGGAAGGCGCCCGCAAAACAAATTAAGCACACAAAAAGCGGACAGGGTCCGCTTTTGTTTTTTCCGGTACTGCTCAGTCAGTGACTTTCTGCAGATCGTTGTAGCTGATGTCCGTCGGGGTTTCACGGCCGAACAGCATGGTCATGACATTGGCCACCTGGGTCTGGTCGTTCATGACATTGACCCGGCCTTCCATGCCGCTGAACGGTCCGGTGAGGATCCGTACAGTATCGCCGACCGTGAAGTCGACAACAACCTTCTGATCGGACTGGCCCATCCGGCGCAGGATGGATTCCATTTCATCCGGAGAAACCGGGAACGGCTTGGCACCGCCGCCTGACGAACCGATAAATCCGGTGACACCCGGGGTATTACGGACAACGTACCAGGCTTCGTCGGTCATGCGCATTTCAACAAACACATAACCCGGGAACATGTTCCGCATCTTCTCGATCTTCTTGCCGTTCTTGATTTCGATTTCCGGCTCTTCCGCCACCAGGATCCGGAACAGGTAATCCTGAATGCCCATGCTTTCGACTCGGCGTTCCAGGTTTTCCTTGACCCGGTTCTCATGGCCGGAATATGTATTGACTACATACCAGCGTTTTTCGTTCTCTTCATCGAGAACCACATTTGTCTTTGTTTCGCTCATACTTATGCTCCAATGCCGATCATGCGCAGCAGGAATGTGACGAGAAAGTCACAGCCGATGAAAAACAGGGCGAAAAACGCCGTAAAGAGAATAACTTCAGCAGATGAAAGGCGGATATCCTTTCCCTTCGGCCAGCGAACCCGCTTGGCTTCCTTCTGAATGCCGCTCCAACTGAATGTACGATCCATATTGAGACCTCCTATTTCGTTTCCTTATGAAGGGTCTTCCGTCCGCATTTCGGGCAGAACTTCATAAGTTCAAGACGCTTCGCACTGTTTTTTCGATGTGACGTCACATAGTTCCTGGACAGGCACTCACTGCAGACCAGAGTCACTTTGTTATCCTTTGCCATAATGAAAAAACTCCTCAAGTGCTCTCCTAGGATAGCACAAGTCTGATCACAGCGTCAATCTTTAGCCGATATCGGCACTTTCTTTGCTAGAATGAAATCAGAATCTGTACTGTTGCAGGAGGAATATCATATGAATACCGAAAGGAAAATACCGCTGATCCTGGACGGGGATCCCGGCCATGACGATGCCATTGCCTGGGTTCTGGCCGCCGCTGATCCGCGCTTCGACATCCGGGCCATCACGGCGGTGGCGGGCAACCAGACGCTGGCCAAGGTCGCCGAGAACTGCCGGAAGATTGCAGCCCTGCTGCACCTGGACATTGAGGTCGCAAAAGGCCGGGAAGTGCCGCTGATTGCCGATCTCATGACCGGCGGGGACTATCATGGCGAAACCGGCCTGGACGGGGCCGACCTGCCCGCGCCGGAGCATCCCTTCAGTTCCCGCAGTGCTGTTGAGATGATGGCTGATGTCCTGCGGGAAAGCGAGGATCCGGTCATAATCGTCGCCACCGGCCCGCAGACCAACGTAGCTGCCCTGTTGCTGGCACATCCGGAGCTGAAGCCGAAAATCAGACTGGTCTCCATCATGGGCGGCGGCCTGCGCAACGGCAACTGGACCAGCACGGCCGAATTCAATATCCTCAATGACCCGGAAGCCGCCTGGATCCTGTTCCATGCCGGTGTGCCGGTGCTGATGTGCGGACTCGATGTGACCGAGCAGGCCATCATCTATCCGGAAGAATGGCAGAAGCTGCGCAGTCTGCACAACCGCGTGGCGGATACCGTGGCCGCCTGGCTTGATTTCTTCTCCATCAAGCTGAAGGAACTCGGCTGGGAAGGCGTCACCCTGCACGATCCCTGTGCCGTGCTGGCCCTGAGCCATCCGGAAATCTTCACGATCAAAGAATGCAATGTCGACGTGGTGCTGGACGGGGAATATACCCGCGGCCTGACCATGTGCACAAGGACCGCCAAAGAACAGCCGGCCAGCTGCCGGGCCGTAACGGGCCTGGACCGGGAGAAGTTCGTGGCGCTGCTGATTGAGGCATGCCGCAGTTTCGGCGGCGGGGAGGTAACAGAATGAAACGCCCTGTATGGATAGACACGGATGCCGGCATTGATGATGCAATGGCGCTCCTGCTGGCAACCCAGCTCAGTGATATCGATCTGGTCGGAGTGTCGGCCGTAGCCGGCAATGCGGTGCTGGCAAATACCTTCCGCAATGCCCGTGATGTCCTGGCCCTGGCCGGCCGCAGCGACATCCCTGTTTACAAGGGTGCCGAACAGCCCTGGATCGTACCGCTGGCCACCGCCCCGGACGCCCATGGCGAAGACGGCCTCGGCGGAGCAGTATTGAAGCCTTCCGCTGCCCCTGAGGAAACCGCAAAAGCCTGGGACAGCCTGTATCAGGCTGCCTGCCGTTATCCGCATGAACTGACGGTCGTAGCCATCGGTCCGTTGACCAACATCGCCACCGCCATCGTCAAGTATCCGGATCTGGCCGGCCTGCTGAAGGAAGTAGCCATCATGGGCGGTGCCATTGTCGGCGGCAACCGCACCCCGTGTGCCGAATTCAACATTCTCGCCGATCCGCACGCAGCCCAGTGTGTCTTCAAGTCCGGTATGCCGATTGCCATGTTCGGGATCGATGTCACCCACCAGATGTCTCTTTCCGAAGCGGAAATCGATGAAATCGCCAAAACCACCTCAGCCGGGGATCTGCTGCGCACGGCCAACGCCTACATCATCCCGCTGTATGAGCGCAACGGGCACGGCCGCCAGGTCTTCATGCACGATTCCTGCCCGGTCATGTACCTGCAGTATCCGGATCT
>JAFWEA010000385.1 GCA_017543005.1 Solobacterium sp.
TCTGTTTCTGGACCTGCTGAACCGCAGCCTGCTGCAGATCCATCAGGCCGATATCCGCGGCGAAAAGGACCGCCTCCTGCTGCTGGCCTTTGCCGGGGCAGAATTCAACATCATCTTTACAGATCTGTTGAATAACCATGCGGATCAGGAAGAACTGGCCGAACAGATCTCAGGCCTGTTTCTCGGCCCGCAGACCGGCACGGAATAATGCCGGTTTTTTTATTTTCAATCATAAAGATAAAGATTTTACTGTATAATGCAGAAAACAGGAGGATCAATCATGGATAAGACAATCATTAAAGCCATCGATGCCCATGCGGATGAACTCATCGATCTGGCGACCAAAATCTGGGCCAACCCGGAAATGGGCTGGACCGAAGTCAAGGCTGTAGAGTGGACTGCCGAAGTGCTGAAGAACAACGGCTTTGACGTTGAAGTCGGTGTTTACGGAATGCCGACAGCCATCCGGGCCGTCTGGGGCAAGGGCAAGCCGGTTGTCGGTTTTGCCGGCGAATATGACTGCCTGCCGGGCCTTTCCCAGGATGTGTGCAGCTATCAGAAGCCGATTGTCGAAGGCGGTATCGGTCATGGCTGCGGCCACAACCTGCTGGGGGCCGGCTGCGTCGGTGCCTGCATCGGTCTGAAGGCTGCCCTGGAAGAAGCCGGGGCTGAAGGCACGGTCATCTACTATGGCTGCCCGGCGGAAGAACAGCTGACCGGCAAGGGCTTCATGGCCAAGGCCGGTGCCTTCACAGAATGTGACTTCACCTACGCCTGGCATCCGAACAACAGCAATCACTCCACCATGGGCATCTATACAGCGCTGGAAGGCGGTATCTTCGAGTTCCAGGGCAGAACCGCCCACGCCGCTGCCAACCCGCATCTGGGCCGCTCCGCACTGGATGCCGCGCAGATCATGAACATCGGTGTCGAATTCCTGCGTGAACATGTCACGGACGATGTCCGCATGCACTACTATTACATGGACGGCGGTCTGGCCCCGAATATCGTGCCGGAACACGCAGCCGTCAAGTACTTTGTCAGAGCCCTCTCCCGCAAGGCAACGGTTGATGCCTTCCAGAGAGTCATGAAGTGTGCCGAAGGTGCCGCTCACATGACTGACACCACCCTGAAGTTCACAAGCCTCGGCGGTATTTATCCGACCATGCAGAACAGTGTTCTCGGTCAGGCTGTCCAGGATGCCAGAGCCCTGGTACCGCTGGAAGACTTCACGGACGAAGAAAAGAAGTTCGCTGATGAAATCAACCAGAAGTTCCCGCAGTACAAGGCCGGTGAAACCCTGCCGCTGGACTACGAGGATGAAACCCTGCTGAACTACAACGTCTTCGGTTCCACCGACTATGCCGATGTCGAGCATATCTGCCCGGGCTTCATGGTGCTGGAATGCACGGAAAGCTCACTGGCTCCGGGCCACAGCTGGGCTGTTACCGCGGCTGTCGGCAGTTCCATCGGCATGAAAGGCATGATCCGGGTTGCCAAGCTCATGGGCATTGCAGCCTTTGATATCATGACGCATCCGGACAAACTCGAAGCTGCCAAGGCTGAATTTGCCAAGAGCATGGGCGGCGAAGTCTACGAATGCCCGATCAGCGAAGGCGTCGAGTGGCCATACAAGTAATCTTCTGATCTGTACAACAAAGGGTCTGCATCGCAGACCCTTTTGTTATGTTCAGCGCTCTTCCCGGAAGTAACTCTGTCCGAGCGAGGATGGTGCCTGGTTTTCGCGCTTGCGCCGGCGTGAGACAACGCACAGCACGACGATGGTCACCAGATACGGCAGCATCTTATAGAGATTCTGCATATAGGTGACATTCTGCAGCTTCAGCTTCATGGCCAGATACCGCGAGATCTCGGTCGGGATATAGACATAGGCCCAGTAGCACAGACCGAACAGATACGCACCCCAGGTGGCATTGCGCGGCTTCCAGCTGGTGAAGATGACCAGTGCGACCGCCAGCCAGCCCAGTGCCTCAATGGCCGAGTCATTGGCCCAGGTGCCCTGGATGTAATCCATGACGTAGAACAGCCCGCCCAGCCCGCAGATCGCACAGCCGATCACCGCCGCCAGATACTTGTACCGGGTGACGTTGATGCCGGCCGCATCGGCAGTGGCCGGGTTCTCCCCGACCGAGCGCAGGTTCAGACCGGTCCGTGTGCGGGTCAGGAAGTACGATGCCGCAAAGGCCATGATTACGGCCAGATAGACCATCCAGCCATGCGAGAAGATAATCGAGCCGTAACCGCTGATGCCGGATAAGAACGGCAGCTTGGTCCGGAAGGCCCCCGAAGTGGTCGCCACGGAGATCGTGCCAACGCCGCCGGAAAGCTTCATCATATTGCCGCCGAAGAAGTTGGCAATACCGGTGCCAAAGATCGTCAGGGTCAGACCGGTGACATTCTGGTTCACCTTGAGGGTCACCGTCAAAAACGCATACAGCAGACCGGCCAGGGCCGAAGCCGCCAGGGCTGCCAGCAAGGTGATGATCATGCCGAAGGCCGGGCTTGGCGAAGCCGTGCTGCTTTCATAGAGGAAGGCGCTGGCCAAAGCGGCAATGCCGCCGATCTGCATGACCCCGGGCACACCGAGGTTCAGGCCGCCGGCTTTCTGGTTGATCGTTTCACCGATGCAGCCGTACATGATGACCGTACCGAAGGTAATGGCCGCCACAAACCAGGAGATAATCTGAGCTGTACTCATGCTTCCGGTTCCTCCTTTCCCTTATGGCCGAAGGAAATGCTGTAGCTGTTGAA
>JAFWEA010000386.1 GCA_017543005.1 Solobacterium sp.
CGCATGTTCCGCCACCTGCCGGCCGCCGGCCGAATCCGCCGTGTTGCAGGCAATGACCATCGCCGCCAGATCAAACTGTTCCAGGACCTCGGCGTCATGCAGGGCCAGGGCCGTGATCTGTTCCCTGGTCTTTTCCCCGTACGGCATGTTCAGGGTATCACCGAAAAAGACAATATTGATATCCGGCTGCCGGGCCAGGATGCTGCGGACAACCGTCAGTCCGCCCAGGCCGGAATCAAAGACACCGACGTATTTCATAGATCCATTTCCCATATTTCATCCATGATCTGCTGCGACACGTACTTTGCCGGTTCTTCCTTTGTCTTCACAAAGCCGACGCGGCTGTATACATGCCGGGCCACTTCCAGAATATTGTAGGTGGACAGCCAGAGGTGTTTATATCCGTGTTCCCGGGCCATGTCCACAATCAGGTTGATCATGTACTTGCCGATGCCCTTGTTTCTTTCATCCGGTTCCAGATAGACATAGCGCAGCCGCCCGACCCCGTTGTCCTCACCGACAAACGACACTGAGCCGATCAGCCTGCCGTCCCGCTTGACCACCAGCATACATTCCTTTTCCGGATTGATGCTGTGAGCAAAATCACGGATCATATCCCGTACCGGGTCATTTTCCTCATCCGTAAAGCCAAACTCTTCCTTGAAGATATCCATCTGCCGGTCAATCGACATCTCGACATCCTCATCCGTAAACAGTGTGGTGAAAACAACATCATTGACTTCCTTGTTAATTGTCAGTTCAGCCATACCCAGGCTCCTTTCATGCATGATTGTCATTATTTTATCATCATCATAATTTCCCGGGCAATCCGTTACAGGAACAGCCGCGGATAGAGTATGATACAGAAGAAAACAGAGGGAGGAATACCATGCTGAAATTCTACGGAAGCCACATGTGCCCGTACTGCCGGGAAGGGCGGGCCAACTTCGATGCCCACGGCATTGCCTATGAATTCTTTGATATCAACGAAAGCCTGAAAAACCTGGCCGAGTTTCTCGACATGCGGGATCACCTGCCGGTGTTTGACGAACTCAAGGCAGAGGGTGATATCGGTCTGCCGGCCATCGTCAAGGAAGACGGCACGGTCTTCGTCGACTGGGAAATCTATCTGCAGGAGCTGGGTCTGCCGGTTGTGTACCGGGAAGATGCCCCGGCCTGCGGCCTGGACCACAAAAACTGCTGAACCACATAAAAACGCTGCTCTGATGATGAGCAGCGCTTTTCGTTATAATTTGATGCTCTTGGCGACAGTGCCGGCTTTTTCGGAGACGGCTGTCACGGTAATCTTGGTGTTCTTCTTGCCCTTGACGATCCACTCGAGTTTCTTGCGGGCCAATGCATTGGCATGGGTGCCGATGTTGCCGTAGAAGAAGACACCTGTCTTCGTGCGGCTGTAGCCGGAGAGATGACCGATATCCGTGCATTCCTTGCCGGAGATCAGCTCACCGCCCTTGACGGATACCTTGACCGTCTTGGCCTTGCCCATCTTGACGGCTTCATCCGAAACATTGGTCGGCAGGTAGCCGGTATTCCCCACCATGGCGGTAATCCGGTACAGATCGTCGCCGATCTTTTCCTTCTTCACTTCGTCAATCTGCAGGTTCGGCATGGACTTGGCAAACCGGATCAGGAACTTGGTGGACTGTTCCATCAGGTCCTTCAGGAACTTGGCCGGCGGATTCTGGTGCGTGAACTTGTAGTTGAAGCCGCCCAGCTCGACATTGCCGAAGTACGGATGCTTGTACTTCTTCCAGCCGACAAAGTCCTCCGGCGCGTTCTTCTTAACCCAGGTCATGCAGGCATTGAAGCGTTCGATGCTCTTGTCCAGGGTTTCCTTGGAACGCTGGTTGGCGACATACGGGGCGCCGGCCTTGTTGGCCAGATCCCAGTATTCGATCGTGTAGGACATGATGCCCTCGGACTGATAGCACCAGTCATCAAAGGCACCGGAGTCATAGTTCTTCGGATCCTGCACGAACTCTTCATACAGGTTCAGGACCTGATATCCCATTTCCTGATGGCACATCTCGGCAATCGTCTTGAAGGCCTTGATGTCACCCGGGCAGGCTTCGGCCACAGGTTTGGTTCCCGGGGGATACATGATCATGCCGCCGCTGGTGTGGTTGGTGGAGACACCGCCGATGTTCGGATGGGCAATGATCCAGTCAGCCAATGCCTTGGTTTCCGGGTTGGACAGCGGATACTTGCCGGCGCCGGCCTGACGGTTCTCCGGGAACCAGCCGTACGGGAAGTTCCGGTTGAAGTCCAGCGCCCATTCCTTCTTCTTGGTCTTGAGGTTTTCATCCCCGTCGTATTCTTCGAAGATGCCCTCCGGATAGATGTCATAGAATTCGCCGTCCCGGTCACCCGGATCTCTCGGCAGCATCTTGTCCTTATCCTTCGGATCTTTCTTCCAGGCACCGTACGGACTCGGAATACGCATCATGCGGATGACCCCGTCACCGTCAAGATCCTCTTCCTTGACGCCGCCCTTGACCTCATTGTGAACCTTGTTGATGGAGCGGATGGTATACGGGGTGGTCAGCCATGTTTCCGTGCCGTCCGGGGTAATCCGCGGAACGGAATAGATGGTCATGGTATCCAGCAGCTTTGTGACTTCCTCGTCCTTGCCGTAGTTGGTGATGAGATAATCCAGCATGTGCATGGCCGCCATGGAGCCGGTGATTTCCCCGGCATGGGTATTGCCGTCCACGTGCCAGCCCGGTTTGGACAGGGCATCGCCGGTTTTCTTGTTGGTAACCGTGACGCCGTACTGGTTGCGGCCCTCTGCCGTTACGACATTGACTTCCAGGGTCACCAGATCCGGATACTTTTCCGCGAAATATTCAAGATTGGACTTCAGTTCTTCGTAGTTGTAATAGTGATCATACTTGAACGTCGTCTTCATATGTATGTGCGCTCCTTTACATCAGTACTTTGCTCAGGAATGACTTTGTCCGCTCGTTCTGCGGGTGTTCAAAGATCTGTTCGGGACTGCCTTCCTCCATGATGACACCGTCATCAATGAAGAGCACCCGGTCGCTGATGGACTTGGCAAAGCCCATTTCGTGGGTAACGATCACACAGGTCATGTTCTGCTCGGCCAGCTGCCGGATGACATCCAGCACTTCCTTGACCATTTCCGGGTCCAGCGCCGAAGTCGGTTCGTCAAACAGCATGACATCGGGATGCATGGCAAGAGCTCTGACAATTGCCAGTCTCTGTTTCTGACCGCCGGAGAGCTTGCGCGGATATTCATGCGCCTTGTCTTCCAGGCCGACCATTTTCAGCAGGTCCATGGCTTCCTTTTCGGCGACATCCTTCTTGATTTTTTTCTCCAGGATCGGCGTGATCGTGATATTGTCCAGCACGGTCAGGTGCGGGAAGATGTTGAACAGCTGGAAGACCATGCCGATCTTCTGTCTGTGCTTGTCCAGATTGGTGGACTTGGCACTCAGTTCATTGCCTTCAAAGATGACTTTGCCGCTGGTCGGCACCTCAAGCAGGTTGAGGCAGCGCAGGAAAGTGGATTTCCCGCCGCCCGATGCGCCGATGATGGAAATGACTTCGCCTTTATAGATTGTTTCATTAATTCCCTTGAGGACTTCCAGATCGCCGAAACTCTTGTGCAGATCCACAACCTCAATCAACGGTGTCTTATTCTCAGTCACTGACGGCAAACCTCTTTTCTGCGTATCTTACCAGCGCGGTCAGGCCGGTTGTCATGATCAGGTAGATGGCAGCGACAATGAACAGCGGCTGCCAGATCAGGAACTTGTTGGCCAGCAGGACTCTGGTGTACATCAGTTCGTACATCATGAATGTTCCGGCCAGGGATGTTTCCTTGATCATGGTGATATATTCATTTGCCAGGGCCGGAAGGATATTCTTGATGGCCTGGGGAAGGACGATCCGGACCATGGTATTCTTCGCGGTCATGCCCAGGGAACGGGCTGCCTCGGTCTGTCCGGAGTCAACGGAATTAATGCCGCTCCGGATGATTTCCGAAACATAGGCGGCTGAGTTCAGGATCAGCGCCAGCATGACGCACTGTTCCTTGGCCAGGCCGAGTGCCGGCATGGCCATTGGTACAAAGAAATACCAGATATACATCTGTACAAGCAGCGGGGTTCCTCTGATCACCGTCGCATACACTGTCGCAATCCCTCTGAACACCGGGTTCCTGGAAAGCCGAAGAAGCGCTACAAGCGCTCCTATCAGCGATCCGAAGAAGACGGCGATGAAGGCAAACTCCAGTGTGCCGATGGCGCCTCTGAGGAAGATCTGCCAATATTCTGTAAAGACATCAATAATACCGGGTCCCATTCAATCTCCTCCGTTTTCTGGATCTGTTGTTTTGATTATTCGTCAGTACCGACGCCGGCCTGTTCTTCGGCGATCTTATACCATTCCTGGTACCAGCCGTGATCTTCAACGAACTGAATGATTTCGTTGACGGTTTCGATCAGGTCTGTTTCTCCCTTCTTGGCAGCAGCGATGTTGCCTTCGTGGTTGCCGTACATGCTGGTGTCATACTGAACGCCCTTGGCTTCGGCCATGGAGATGAGTGTGCCTTCGGACTGGGCGGCATACTGCTTGGCAGTTGTCTTGTCCATGGAGACGGCGTCGCACTTGTCAGCGTTGATGGACATGATGGCATCGGCCAGGGATGTAACCGGCTCCAGCACTGTGTTTTCCGGATCCAGGGCTACGATCTGGTCAGTCGCATACATTTCCTGCAGGGAGTTGGCCTGGGCAATGATGTGGGTGCCGGCGAAATCTTCAAGGCTGTTGTACTTGTCGATGTCTTCGGCCCGGATCAGCAGGGTGTGGCCGCTTTCGGCATTCGGATCACCGACATAGCCGATGGACAGTTCATAGTTTTCTTCTCTGTCTTTCTTCCAGCCGTAACCGGACATTGCCAGGTCAACCTTGCCGGTATCGACAGCTGCCAGGGTGGCATTGAAGTCCATCTGTTCGACGGCCAGGTCAACACCCAGGGCATCGGCGATATACTTCGCCATCATCATTTCGGAACCGTACAGGGTATTGTCGGATGCGTCAATGAATTCTCTGCACGGATAGTCCGGGGAAGTCGCAATGGTCAGGACACCCTTTTCCAGGACGCTGGCCAGAACACCTTCGGCATTGGAGAGATCCAGTTCCGGGAATTCCAGATCGGATGTATCCAGCAGGTAGGCATAAGTGGAATTGACGCCGGTCTTCGGTTCAGCCGGGGCGGCGGAAGAGGAACCGGAAGCGGATCCGGAAGAGCAGGCGGTCATTGTGATTGCCATAGCGGCAGCTGCAGTCATCTTAACAAGCTTAGTTGCTTTCATTTTCTTTTCTCCTTTTCATTAAATGTTTGGTTTGGCAGTGAATCGGTAGTCAGATTGTATCGTCGTCGGCTCACTTCCTCACCTCCTTTAACGAAAAATGCCGTCTCCGATGAAAATCCAGAGACGACATATATGACATATATCGCGGTACCACTCCAGTTGCGGGAGATGTAAACATCTCCGACCACTCTTTACCCATAACGTGGGGGACCCGTTCTTCCCTATACGTGTTCAGGAAGACTTCTCGCGGATGCGTTTCACCTTTGCCGTTCCCGCTGGACTCGCACTCTGTTCCAGCTCGCTGATGGCCGTGCATCGGTTACTCTTCCGGTCACTGAATGTAAGCATAATGTAATGGAATTCTGTAAAGATGTCAACACATATTTTCAGAAAATTTCTGAAAAATGTTACATTACTTTCTGACTTCGATCCAGTCGTCACCCATGCATCCGCGCGGACACCTCATCCAATAATGTGTTGCCGTAGTTGCATAAATGACTAACTGAGCACCGCAGTTTCCACAGAACAGCACCAGGTATGGTTCTGCCGTTGGCCCCGGATTAACAGGTGTATCTGTGTATTCGGCATGTACATGAAATGGCAAATGACTAAAAACCAAAGTGACCATAAGAACAATTGATGCAAATACTGCTGCTGTCTATTTCATTTTTTCCTGCTATTCTCAATAGCATATCCGCGATATACGTACATTTTGAATGTGGCTTCTGATGACGGATTCGTTCTGCAGCAGCTGCAGGGCAGCATCCTGGGACAGCAGAATCCGATAGCCGATTACGGTTGTTCCGTTTTCCTCCGCTTTCTGCAAAGCTGTTTCAGCCTGCTGTTTTTCCTGTCCGGAAAGCATCCGGCCCTCCAATAACAAACGCAGCTGGGCAATATACTGCCGCTCATAAGCATCAGCCGCAGTTTTCGGACTGGTGATCCATGAATGCCTGGTGCTGTATGTGAATACGCCCTGCCGGTAGAGGCTCATGCTCCTTTTCAGCGTATCCTCCATAACGAGATCCTGATATTCTTCCAGATATGCCGAAGGTCCGTTTCCGCCGATCATGCTGAAACCGATGGCCGCCTCCGGATATTCCGCTGATGCAGTATAGTCTGTAACAGCATAGAGAATCATGGCATCATCAAGTGTTCCGCCAAAGCGGATCAATTCATATAAGGATATTTCTTCCTTCAAACGGATATCCAGACAGATAACGGCAGAATCTGGAAGTTTTTCAATCTCAGTTATATTGGCCTGCTGCAGGGCCGCCGCCGGTGTGTCCCGAAACCAGGAATAGAAATCACCATCCTTCAACCCCGGATAGAGATCCCTGGCAAGTTCATTCTCCACATAAATACTGCCGGAATTCAGGATGTTGTCGGCCGGATCGGCAATGACCTGTCCGCTGCGGATTTCAAAAGCTGCATAATCATCACTTTTCAGGGGCAGATTTCCCGTACTGATATCAGCCCAGCTGACAAGCCGGCCGCCAATATGGTATACGCCGTATGCTTCCGGGTCTGCGTCTTCCGGCTTCAAGGTGTCAAATGCCGGCACAAACCCGGGATAGAAAATACTGACATATGCCGAAATATAGGCCTGTGCGTTCCGGACTTCTGTTTCTTTGGGGCTTTGTTCCGCTGCAACAATCGTTTTCCAGTCGGCCAGATGGAACGCCTGCCGTTCCCTGATCAACCGTCGAATGCCAATACCCCCGACAAGCATCAATGCCGAAACCAGAACAACAAGCAATGCCCGCATATATACTTCACGGATAATCCCCTGATGTATTCTTCTGGTCAGATTATGGTCCGGTTCAGAATGATCTGCCGCCAGCAGCTGTTCGATTTTATCATCTGTCATCATATCGTTCCCTTTCTGCCTGTTGTTTCAGTTTCTCTTTCAGGCGATGCCGGCGGACTCGTACATTTGCCGGATCCGTCTTTAATTGGGCTGCTATTTCAGCGTCACTCAACCTGGAATACAGCGTGAGGAGGAGCAGTTCCTGATCTGCCGGCGGCATCTCCCGGATTTTCTGATGAAGCCACTCTAAATCTTCAGATCGGATTCCTTCGTTTTCCGGTGGCGGGGCTTCGGCATAGGCAAGCATTTTATCCCCTTCATTCAGGAACCGTTTCTTCCTTCTGACTTCGTCGATAAACAGGTTTTTGAGCACCCGGTACAGCCAGGCCCGCAGACTCCCTTGTCCGTTCCATGACAAAAAAGCTTTGACAAATGTTTCGGATACCAGATCTTCTGCATCTGCCCGATTTCCACTCAAATACATGGCATAGGAAAACAGGCCCGCATAATAATGTTCGTACGCTTCCTGAAGAATAGTCCTGTTCATCAGTCGCCTCATCTATATAACGAATCTGAACGTCAATTATTACAGAATAAAAAAACTTTTACAAAAAAACTCATGGCCGCAGGCAGTTGTTGTCTCTCCGTTCATAGACCGTGAATCAGCAGTCATATACCATGATTGTTTTACGGACTGTATAATATCTGCGGAGGGCATCATTATGAGTGATCAATACAGTCATCTGATCGTTACAGACCTCAAGCATGAACCGGAAATGTCTCCGGAGTTCCGGGCAATCTATCAGAAGTTTGCCAAACGGATTCTTTGGATTGATGACAATGTCGTCCCCGGTGCTTTTCAGATGAATACATCCTGGTACAAAGCCGTGCCGGAACTGGACCCCGTCTTTGCCGAGCATTCCCATCCGTCGGCGGAGATCATCGGCTTCTTCGGCACGGATCCGGAGCATCCCAATGACCTACACGGTGAAGTGCAGGTGGATTTTGACGGCGAGCCGCATAAAATCGACCGTTCCTGCCTGATCTTCGTCCCGCCGAACCTGCCCCATGCCATCCATATTTACCGGGTGGATGAACCGATCTTTCACTTCTCGGTTGTCACCTCCGGTCTGTATAACGACGGGGCATATCAATAATTCCTGCCGATATCCTGCCTGCCTTTTGAGACCATTATCACGATTGCAATCTTTGTCTACGGATATGTCCGCAGCAGATCCGACAAGATCAACATTCAGGCCAAGCAGGCCTATAAAGCAGGCGAATAACCGGCAGTATTATCCCCAGCAAAAAAGCTGACATTGTACTGATCCCCAAAAGCTATGTTCAACTTTAGGGGAGCACTTCAACATCAGCCTTTTTTGTTATTATCGGTTTTCCTGTGCCTCTGTGAAGGTGTCTGTACTGCCGATGAATACCGGCGTCAGTCTTCCAGGGCCGCGGCGCATTCCTGCAGCAGTTCAATGATGTGCAGGTGCTGCGGGCAGGCAGTTTCACACTGACCGCACTGAATGCAGTCGGATGCCTTGCCCTTTTCCTTGGTGGCGTTCTTGTACCGGCTCTTGGCGCCGTTGACATCGTTGTATACATACAGCCGGTTCATGGCACTGAAGATATCCGGGATCGGAATGTTCATCGGGCAGCCGCCGGTGCAGTAATGGCAGGCCGTGCAGGCAATCTGCGGGATGGCTTCAAATGCTTCCCGGGTCTTCTCGATGACTTTTTCTTCCTCCGCATCCAGCGGCTTGAACACTGCCGGACTCATGTAGGAAAGATTGTCTTCCATCTGTTCGATATTCGACATGCCGGACAGCACCATGGCAATGCCTTCCTGCGAAGCCGCAAAGCGGACAGCCCAGGATGCGGCACTGGCTTCCGGATCGGCTGCCTTGAGCACAGCCATCACGGATTCCGGCGGATTGGCCAGGGCACCGCCCTTGACCGGCTCCATGACGATGACCGGCTTGCCGTGTTTCCGGCAGATTTCCAGGCATTCACGGGATCTGACATCCGGATTTTCCCAGTCGACATAATTGATCTGCAGCTGGACGAATTCCACATCCGGATGCGCTGTCAGCAGCTCTTCCAGCAGGGCCGGCTGATCATGGAATGAGAAGCCGTAATGCTTGATCAGGCCCTGTCCCTTCAGTTCCTTCACATAGTCCCAGAGGCCGTACTTGTCGTACAGTTCCTTGTTCTTGGTGCCCAGGGCGTGCAGCAGGCAGAAGTCAAAGTAACCGGCGCCGGTTCTTTCCAGGCTGGTATGGATCTGCTGTTTGGCATCCGCCTCATCCTTGGCCATGCCGGCATTGATCTTGGTCGCCAGGGTGTAGCTGTCCCGCGGGTGCCGCGCACAGAGGGCCTTGCCGGCCGCCTCTTCGGATCCTTCATAGACATAAGCCGTGTCAAAGTAGGTCAGGCCGGCTTCCAGGAACCGGTCGGTCATGACGGAAACCTGATCCACATCAATCGTTCCGTCTTCCTTCCGGGGCAGACGCATCAGACCAAAGCCGAGCTTTCCGGTGCCGAAATTCAATTCTTCCATAGTGTGTATTCCTCCTCCTTATTTCTTCCGCGGATTCAGGCAGTACCGCGGGGTTTTCCCGGCCAGGAAGTCAATGATTCCCTGGGCGGCAATTTCAATCATGGCAGTTTTGGCCCGCTCGGAATACGCCCCCACATGCGGGGTGAAGATAATCCGGGGATACAGGCTCACCGCTTCCAGCACATCCGGATCGGTGATTTCCTCACCGCAGCGGCCGTTCACAAACTGTTCCTTTTCAATAACATCGGTCCCGTAGGCTCTGATCCGGTCTTCCCTGACCGCTTCATTGATGGCTGCCAGGTCCACCAGTTCCCCGCGGGCCGCATTGACGATGATGACATCTTTCTTGACACCCCGCAGGAATTCCTTTCCGACCAGATGATAGTTTTCGTCTTTGACAAACGGCAGGTGCACCAGGATGATATCCGCTTCCCGGCGGACATTTTC
>JAFWEA010000040.1 GCA_017543005.1 Solobacterium sp.
TTGCATACGGTCAGTTCTTCATTCAGTACCGTCAGTTCCATTTTCGTTCTCCTCCAGGCCGGCCAGTTCCAGATACTGCGCAGTTCTTGCCAGCATATCATCAAGACTGAAATATCCCGCCTGCCGCAGGGTTTCATGTCCTTGCACATATACGATCACAGCCGGCACCGACAGGATATCATGCTGGGCCGCAATGTCCGGACAGGCTTCAATGTCAATATAGCGGGCGCTGCAGGCATGGTTCCGGCACCAGGCATCAATCCGGTGCTGTATGGCGGCACAGGGTCCGCACTGTTCTGATCCGAACTGCATGATCACGGCCTGTTCCCTGCGGCAGGTTTCTTCATACGCCGCCATGTCCTGCAGGATTATCATTCTTTGTCCTCCAGCATCTTCTCCCGGAAGTTCATGATGATTTCCCGGGGAATGCCGAGATCTTCTTCCAGATAGGTCAGCGGGTCACAGGCATTGATCACGGAAAGAGCCGCATCCAGATAGTCTTCGCGGGCCAGGAAAAGATTGCGCACCGCTTCCGCCTGAGCCGGATCATGTCCGTCCGCCAGCATTTTCCGGTAATATCCTTCTGCCTTGGGCCCGTTTGTTTCATTGGTCAGCAGGTAGTCTTCCCGGACGGTTTCTTCATCCGCCCCGAGGGCCAGCAGTACCAGGGCCGAAACCATGCCGCAGCGGTCCTTGCCCTCCGTACAGTGCCAGAGCACACTGCCCTGTTCATAATCATGGGTCATGATCCGCCGCAGGATCATACCGAAACTCTTTCGGCAGGATTCTTCCTTCATCATATCCCGGTACAGCAGATCCAATTGCGGCAGACGGCTCAGGGCATCCTGTTTCTGTTCATGGGAAATACCGATCCGCTGCTCATCAAAAACCGGCATGTGCAGCTGTTCAACACCGGACATCTGCCGGTCCGGCTGTTTCTGTACTTCCCGCCCGGTGCGCAGATCGATGACCGTGCGCAGCCGCCAGGTCTGTTTCAGCAGCGCTTCATCGCTGTCTCCCGCATCACCCAGATGGGCCGAACGCAGCAGGCACCCGGTCCGGATGCGCCGTCCGTCCGCCCCGCAAAGACCGCCGAGGTCCCGGGCATTGCGGATGCCTGTCAATGTAATCACCCGGCTGTTCATTTATCCTCCTGCGGGCAGAAATAATTTGCCTTGGCATAGGCAAACCAGGTATTGAAATCCCGGATCGCTTCCTGGCTCAGCGGATGCTTCGGGTCCATCATGTCAAAGGCATGATACATGCCCGGATAGACGTTCACTTCGGCTTTCACCCCGGCTTTGCGCAGGTTTTTGACATAGAACATCGTCTCATCGTAGAACGGTTCCCCGGTACATACAAAGGTATAGGCCGGCGGCAGGTTCCGGTAATTCGTCTGCCGGCCCGGGGCTGCGTAGACCGGTACCTTTTCGGCATTCCGCCTGCCGCGCAGATAAACCTGCCAGGCCTGATGATTGCGTCTGGTATTCCAGATCTTGTTGTGATTGTTATAGGACGATTCCGTATCCCGGTCATCGAGCATGGGATACAGCGGCATCTGGGCCGCAATCCGGACTGACTTCCGGTCCCTTGCCAGCATGCACAGGGCAACACACAGGCCGCCGCCCGCACTCTCGCCGCCCACCATGAGCTGGTCGCTGCGCATGTTTAAATCGCCCGCGTGTTTCCGCATGTACAGCAGGGCGCCATAGCTGTCTTCCAGGCCGGCCGGCCAGGGATGCACAACCGACAGCCGGTAATCAGGGGCCACCACGGTGCAGCCGTGATTGACCACCAGGTCAAGGGCGCGGCCCATGAAGACCATTTCCTTCATCCCGGTCGCATAGCCGCCACCATGGAGCCAGAGTACTCCCGGTCCGGGTTCTGTCTCTGCCTTCGGCCGCACAATCAGCAGATTGACCGGATGCCCGTTGACAATGATCCGCTTCTTTTCGGTCACTGTCCGGGGATCACTCATCCGCAGATTGATCATCTGAATTTCACCGCCGTGCCGTAGGCCATGACTTCCGCTGCCGACTGCATGATCGAACTGGACGCATAACGGACGCAGACAACCGCATCTGCCCCGAGCCGTTCCGCTTCTTCCACCATACGCTTGGTGGCCAGCGCCCGGGCATCATTCATCATTTCGTTATAGCGGGTCAGTTCCCCGCCAACCAGTGTCTTCAGACCGGCGCCGATATCGCGGACCGCATTGACGGTCTGGATGGTACTGCCCTTGACCATGCCGAGCATTTCCAGTTCATGGCCGCTGATGGTTTCAGTAGTTGTCAAGATCATCTGTTTCTCCTTTCCGGATTTCCCGGATCCTTTCCTTCAATACGGTGATCATGCCGGCCGCCAGGGCAAACATGAGTACCGCATAGCCAATGCGTATGACAGCCGGCAGATCATCGATGCTCAGATAAACAGCCGCGAGCCCGATGAATGCCAGACAGAAGAACATGGCCAGAATCACCGCGGTTCTGATCTTACCGCTCTTGTCTTTCATTTCTTTGTGATGCGGCCATAGGCACTGCCCATCGGCAGCATCCCCCCGGTCTCCGCGGTCAGGGTGAATTCATTGTCCCGGGTAAACATCATGACGATGTCGCTGCCGCCGAACAGGAAGTAGCCCATCGGGTCGCCCTTTTTCACCACGGCGCCCGGTACAACCTCAGGTTCAAAATTGACGGAAGAGACCTGGCACATGCCCACCGGCACAATCGCAGCCAGCCCGCCGCCGACCAGTTCCATGGTTATGACCGCCCGGGTCTCGATGGTCTGCCAGCCGAAGTCATCCGTATGATACTGCTGGTATTTGTTGGCAGCCTTGTTCCAGGTGATGACCCCGCCCGGGGCATCCGCGGCCGGTATCGCAAAGACCTCTTTGATTGTCCCGCCAAACGGGAAGTGGTAGCGGTGGTAGTTGTTTACATCCAGGAACGTATGGGTCAGCGTCCCGCCGGCAAACGCATCTTTATACACACTCTTTCCCAGCAGCGCCGAGACATCCTTCAGCACGGCGGTCTTGATGCCGACCCCGGCATCGTTGTCCCCGTCCGGCACAATGATCCGGCTGTGCTCATCGATCTGCCAGACACCCTGCGGCGCCGCATCGGCGGGCGAGACCATGACGCTGTCATCGTCCGGGGCACTGATTGGCCGCATGTCCGGACTGCTCAGCCGCCGGGCAAAGAAGTCGTTGAAGGTATGCCAGTTGGACGGATCCTCATACAGGCCGTCATCCAGGTTGAAGTCCGGATTCTTCCGGGCATTCTCCAGATATTCGTCACACCAGGATTCCGGCGTGCTCAGCCAGAATCCGTAAATGCCGATATAGCGGTTCAGCCAGCTGCGGAACGGTTCATGATAGGTCAGGCAGTTATAGTAATACCCCCGGTCCTTCAGCGCCGCCAGCGGCTGGTCGGCAATGAAGTAGAAACAGCCCATGCTCTGATCAATCTGGTCATACAGCCGGACATGTTTTCCTACCGGATGGATGGCCCACGGCATGGCCCGGCATGACCGGTCCAGGAATTCATAATAGGTTTCCAGGGAAGTGACCGGGTTGGATTCCGGATTGGGATTCATCGCGTATGCCTGGTCGATCGCCGTCTGCAGCAGTTCCTTCAGTTCACTGTCATGTTCCACCATGTGAATCAGATCCCAGGTGATTTCTTCGTGTGCTTCGGTACGGAACAGATCCGTCGTCGTGAATGCGTCATTCATTATTTTTTCTTTCATCGTGCTGTCTCCATGATCCTGTGTGCCGATACATTCTGATCTTCTATATTATTGTATCGTTTATAAGGGAGAAGTTGTTACTGATCTGCAGCGGAAGTTTATATAAACTCGTTGCAAATAAAATCTTATGACAATAAAATGATAGCCATGACGGAAAACAGAATTACAGAGGGCAATGTCCCCCGCCAGCTGCTGGCCTTTTTCTTCCCGCTGCTGGTCGGATCGGTATTCCAGACCCTTTACAACACAGTAGACAGTATTATCGTCGGCCGCTTTGTCGGGGCCAATGCCCTGGCTGCCGTCGGCGGTACAGGCATCATCATGGGCATGCTGGTGGGTTTCTTCATGGGCCTGGCCAGCGGCGGTACGGTTATCATCTCCCAGTACTACGGAGCCATGGATAACGAAAACCTGTCCAAGGCGGTTCATACCACGGTCACCATGGCCCTGATCGGCGGCCTGTTCCTGACGCTGCTGGGCGAATGCCTGTCCGGGACACTGCTGCAGCTGATCAAGCTGGATCCGGTCATCATGGACATGGGCAAGATGTATCTGCGGATCATCTTCGGCGGCATGATCTTCTTCACTCTGTACAATCTGGGCGGCGGGATCCTGCGGGCCGTCGGTGATTCCAAACGGCCGCGGAACTACCTGATCGTGACCTGCATCCTGAATATCTTCCTGGACCTGCTGTTTGTCCTGGTCCTGCATATGGATGTGGCCGGCGTGGCCATTGCGACAATCCTGTCGGTGGCGGTATCATCCATCCTGGTGGCCAGAGTCCTGCTGACAACCAACGATATCTTCCGGGTTGATCTGAAGAAGCTGGGCATCGACAGGCATATCTTCAAGGAAATCATCCGCATCGGTCTGCCGGCCGGCGGTACTTCCCTGGCCTATGTCTTCTCCAACGCCGTCATCCAGGCTGCCGTCAACTCCTTTGGCGCAACCACAACCGCTGCCTGGGTTGCCTTCGGCAAGATCGACAACATCATCTTCATGATCCAGGGCGCCTTCGGCATGGCCGCGACGACCTTCGTCGGCCAGAACTTCGGCGCGAAGAAATACGGCCGGGTGAAGGAAAGCGTGCGGGCGGGCCTGCTCATGAGCATCGGTGTCACCCTGGTGCTGAGCCTGACCATGTGGTTCTTCGGCCCGGCCATGATCTCCCTGTTTGCGACGGAAGAGCCCGTCATTGCGATCGGGGCCTCGGTACTGCGGGTATGTGCCCCGTTCTATTTCACCTATTCGTTCATCGAGATCCTCTCCGGGGCCATCAGAGGCTCCGGCGAAGGCTTCGTGCCGATGGCCATCTCGCTGACTGCCATCTGCCTGTTCCGCTTTGTCTGGATCACCCTGATCGCGCCACGCATCGGCGGTACGGTGGAAATGATCGCAGCCTGCTATCCTGCTTCCTGGATCGCTGCCGGGATGATCTTCATTGCCTACTACCTGCGGTACAGAAAGAAATTCGCACAATAACGCAAGGAACTGTCCCGGCTGAAAAAGCCGGACAGTTTTTTTGCAGGCATTTGAGACGTTTATTGCCGGAAAATGCGCTGACAGATAAGACCGTCTCCCGTCGTGGAAAACAGTCTTCTGATGTCGCTTATGCAGTATTGGTCTCCGGCCCGCTGACAGCAGTCTGGTGCCATCTGCCGGCTTTATTCGCTTTCGGTGCCAGCAAAGGTTAAAACTGTATGTTTTCCGTCAAATCCCGGATGGCTGTTTGCGAAGATCTCCCGGGCATTGCCGATGTGTTCCTCCGGCTTCTGTTCGGCCGGACTGTAGTGCGTCAGCCACAGTTCCTTAACACCTGCTTCTTTGGCAATCCCCGCTGCCTCCGCAAAGGTCATATGCTTGTTTTCTATGGCGGCAGGGCGCTTTTCATTCTCCCCGTACATGCCTTCACAGACCAGCAGATCGCTGCCGGAGGCATATTTCACTAGATTCGCACAAGGCCGGGTATCCGTGCTGTAAGTCAGCCGGATGCCTTTTCTTTCCGGGCCCATCACCATTTCCGGGGTGTAGATCTTCCCTTTTTCCTGTATGGTTTCCCCTTTCTGCAGGGCATGCCAGTACCTGGTCGGTATATCCAGCGCCCTTGCCCGTCCGGCATCAAAGCGGCCGGATCGTTTCAATTCGATCGTATATCCCCAGGTTGTGATACTGTGTTCTACCGGAAAGGCATGAATCTGCAGTTCCGGATGCCCGGGAAAGGCAAAACTGACTGTTTCCCCAGCGCATTCCAGGCCCTGCACCTCATAACCGATGCTGGCCACGGCACAAATCTTCGGCACGATCTCCGTCAAGCCCTGCGGCCCGGCAATCAGTACAGGTTCCTTCCGGCCCGATACGGTCATGGAGGTAAGGTAACCGGGCAGTCCCATAACATGATCACCGTGATAGTGCGTCAGCAGGATCAAGTCAGTATTGTGTGAACTCAGACCGGCCTGTTTCATGGCGATCTGGGTGCCTTCACCGGCATCGATCAGCAGACTACTTCCCTGATAGCGTACAAACAGGGAGGTCAGCCATCTTCCCGGCAGCGGCATTGTTCCACCGCATCCCAGCAGTGTTACTTCCAGCATATGATCCCCTTCCTTCCGGCAGATACTTCCAGAACATAGTGTAAAGTACAGCCCTGGCTTTCCTCAATATATTGCTTCATTGTTGGCAAAATTCGGCTATATCTTTCCTCTGCCGGTTGTAGATTTTCCTTCCTGTGCTCAACGGTCCACAAGGACGAATAAAATGCAAAACAGCACTCCTCCTCCCGGGAGAAATGCTGTTTTCATATGCTATTCTTTTTCTTCGATAACCTTGCCGGAACGCCAGGCTTCCCCGGCCTGCGGCCCGGTCACATAGTAGCCGGCCCGGAACGGATCAAAGGTCAGCACCTGCATTTTCTCGATGTCGATCTTGCCGTTTTCATCCAGCACTTCCTCATCGGCGCTGACATTGACGATCTTGCCGACAATGGCATACATGTTCGGGGTGTTGATGACCTCCGCCAGCTCACACTCCATGCATACCGGAAATTCTTCAATCACCGGCGCATCGACGAAAGTGCTCTTCGTCTCTTTCAGACCGGTGCGGGCAAACTTGTCCGGTACATCAACCGCACTGACAATGCCGGCATAGTCCGCTTCTTCCACATGCGGCTTGTCCGCCAGCGCCACCGTGAAGGCCTTCCGGTTCAGAATATTCTTTGTGGTCTGATGATCCTCGGCCAGGAACAGGGCAATCTTGTCATAGTCGCAGATCATCCCCCAGGCCGCGTTCATGACATCGGGCGTGCCCTCTTCGTCGTAGGATGCCACCATCAGGACCGGCATCGGAAATACAGCTGTCAATACTCCCAGATCTTTACGCATGTGATTCATCCTCCTTTTCAAA
>JAFWEA010000041.1 GCA_017543005.1 Solobacterium sp.
CCTTCAATCGGGGCCAGCTTGCGGGCCACAAAATCAGAGACATCCCGCATCGTTGTACCTTCGATGAAGACAAAGAATTCACTGGTGCCGCTCATCAGATACAGACTGGTCACCTCCGGATAACGCGCAATCCGGCTGGCAATGCGGTCATAGCCCACATCCCGTTCCGGCTTGGCACTGACCTGGATAATCGCATCACAGTGCTCCGCCCCGGTCCGGTCCCAATTAATGATTGTGCGGTAACCGCAGATCACCTTGTCATTTTCCAGACGCTTCTTGGCCGTATTCACTTCGGCTGCTGTTACATTCAACGCATCCGCCAGATCCTGATCACTGATCAGGGGATCTGTTTCAATCAGTCTTAAGAGCTGCATCGTGTCCATAGTTCTTACCTCTTTCTGTTGTTTATTGAGTTATTTTACAGAATAAGTAATTATATGTCACTCCCGAATCCTTTCCAGCAGCCCCTCCATTGTCTCTATGGAGACCGGTTCGGCAAATTCCAGGACATAAACCATGCCGTCTTTTTCCGCCAGGCCATAGCTGACCATCCCGGTTTTCTCATTCGGCAGGCTGATCGCACCGCTGTCATTGTTCCGCTTCCAGACCGCTTCCGGCACTTCCGTCAGGTACAGGGTGTTTTCTTCGCCTTCATAAGTGGTCAGGGTGCGTTCCTCATGATAATCCTGCGTAACCGACACCACCGCAAACGGCAGGGCTTCGATCAGCGGGTCACCGGCATCTGCCAGGCTTTCTTCTTCCGCCGGCAGGCTGTCGGCCGGGTCGGCCGCCATGGCCCCCAGGGACGTATTCTGCACGGCTGCATCGTCTGAAATCATCTTGTCTTCCGCAACAACTGCGGATTCGGCCAGCATCGGGGCAGCCCCGCCGGACATCCCCATCGGCATGATCCGCGGCAGGATGACCAGGGCACAGGCCCCCATGGCCAGAAAGGCATATACAGGCTTCCATGAGCGTCTTCGCCTGACCGGGGTCAGATCGGCCCGCATGATATTCGCCAGCATCTGTTCTTTCTGATCTTCACTGAGGCTGACTTCGTCCATGAGTTTCTGATAGTTATTCTTCAAAGTCATACGCCTCCTTCAGTATCGTCTTCAATGCGCTTCTGGCCCGGCTAAGATCGGCCCGGACCGTACCTTCCATGCGGCCGAGGATCGCCGCGATCTCCTTTGTGGAATACCCTTCCTGATAGAACAGATGGATGACTTCCCGCTGTTTCTGCGGCAGCTGCCGGACCGCGTCCCAGACATAGGAGAGATCATTCTTTTCTTCCGCCACCAGCTGTTCCTGAAGTTCATCGGTCTCATGGACCTTGTTGAAGCGGAGCCGGTTGCGCGACAGATTCGCCGCCGTCTTCATCAGCCAGGCTTTTTCCTTCGCGCTGTCCGGGAAATCCGGATCGTATCTGAGCAGCTGGATGATCGTATCCTGGACGATTTCCTGGGCATCCGCTTCATTGTGCAGGTAGGTGCGGGCAAGCCGAAAAAGACTGTCTCCATAGGTGTCCAGAAGCTTCCGTATCCGTATTTCCTGCACTGTCAATGTCATTTCATCGTATGCTTTCGATCAACTCCATAATAACAGATGTTTCCAGGCCGCGCGACGTGCCCGGGTTGATGACCAGGGCATAGGCATATTCCCCGTCATCCCA
>JAFWEA010000042.1 GCA_017543005.1 Solobacterium sp.
ACTGGGCAGACGGTAATTCGGCAGTTCCATGACAAACGGCACCGCATCCCCGCGGAAGACAAACTGCTTGGACAGCAGGGCCGTCAGGATACCGACCATAATGCCGAGCACATACAGCCCGATCATGATCAATGCCCCATGGCGCGGGAAGAAGGCGGCGGTAAAGAAGGCATAGATCGGCAGCTTGGCCGAGCAGCTCATAAAGGGCGCCAGCAGGATGGTCATCCGCCGGTCCCGTTCCGAAGGCAGTGTGCGGCTGGCCATGACCGCCGGCACCGTGCAGCCGAAACCGATCAGCATCGGCACAATACTGCGGCCGGACAGCCCGATCTTGCGCAGCAGTTTGTCCATCACGAAGGCAATCCGGGCCATATAGCCGGTGTCTTCCAGCAAAGACAGGAAGAAGAACAGTGTGACGATGATCGGCAGGAAGCTGAGCACGCTGCCGACCCCGTTGAAGATGCCATCGATGACCAGTGACTGTATCGTTGCATTGATGCCGGCCGTTTCCATCCAGGCGGCACACAGCCCGGCCAGATGATCAATGCCGGCTGCCAGCAGATCCTGCAGCCAGACCCCGATCGTATTGAAAGTCAGCCAGAAGACGGCACCCATAATGAGAATAAATGCCGGAATGGCCGTGAATCTGCCGGTCAGCACCCGGTCAATCGCCTCACTGCGGGTTCTTTCCACGCTGGTATGCGGCTTGATGACTGTCTGATCCACCACCCGGCGGATAAAGTCAAAGCGCATCTCGGCAATGGCCGCGGCGTGATCAAGTCCCCGCTCTGTTTCCATCTGCCGGACAATATGATCCAGCATCTCCTTTTCATTGGCATCCAGCTGCAGCTGTTCCAGGATCTTTTCATCCCCTTCCACCAGCTTGGCTGCCGCAAAGCGCACTGGAATACCGGCTCTGTGTGCATGATCTTCAATCAGAGACATGACTCCGTGCAGACATCTGTGCACGGCACCGTTATGATCTTCCGCTTCACAGAAATCCTGTTCCAGCGGACGCTCCTGATATTTTGCCACATGCACGGCATGTTCGATCAGTTCATCTACACCCTGATTCTTGACTGCCGCAATCGGCACCACCGGCACCCCGAGCAGTTCCTCCATCTCATTGATGCGCACCGAGCCGCCGTTGTTCTGGACTTCATCCATCATATTCAGCGCCACCACCATCGGCACCTGCAGTTCCAGCAGCTGCAGGGTCAGATACAGGTTGCGTTCGATATTCGTCGCATCAACGATATTGATGATCCCCTTCGGCTTTTCATCCAGGATAAACTGTCGGGAGACAATTTCCTCACTGCTGTACGGGGACATCGAGTAGATCCCCGGCAGATCAGTCACTTCCGTATTCGGATAGCCCCGGATCACGCCGCTCTTGCGGTCAACCGTCACGCCGGGGAAATTGCCGACATGCTGGGAGGAACCGGTCAGCTGATTGAACAGGGTTGTCTTACCCGAGTTCTGATTGCCGGCCAGGGCAAACGTCAGTTTCTCGCTCTCCGGCAGCGGATGCTCATCACGGCGGGAATGAAACTTTCCGCCTTCCCCGAGGCCCGGATGCGTACTGCCCGCTTTCTTCCGGTTGGCATCGTTT
Source organism: Solobacterium sp. (assembly GCA_017543005.1). Classification (GTDB taxonomy): domain Bacteria; phylum Bacillota_I; class Bacilli_A; order Erysipelotrichales; family Erysipelotrichaceae; genus Bulleidia. Next base: position 1,613 of record JAFWEA010000042.1, read on the forward strand.
TCCTCCGCTTCCTGCAGATCCGGGCTGATATCGATTTTCCGGGCATCATCAAGCCGCAGGGTCAGTTCATACCCGCGCAGCCGGATTTCCATCGGATCGCCCATCGGGGCATACTTCACCAGGGTTACGGCCGTACCGGGAATCAGCCCCATATCCAGGAAGTGCTGGCGCAGGGCACCTTCCCCGCCGACGGCCGTCACAACAGCCGACTGGCCTTCTTTCAGTTCATTCAGATTCATATTTATATCTCCGTGTATCTAACAATGTTAGACAGTACAAACAGTATTGTACTATGAATCTGCATAAAAGAAAGGATGCATTTTTCCGCACCCTCTCAAAATTCGTTCTGATTATACCGGTTAATCTTCCAGCGGCCGCAGCACCGCATCGGCCGGCACCGGGCTCAGGAAGCCATCCTTTGTCCGCTCCGCGTGTTCACTCTTGGCGGCTGCGATCAGTTCCGGATGTTCATACAGGTCAATCGCTGCCCCGCACAGCACCTTGCCGGCCAGGATCAGACCCTTGTGGCCGATTTCCGTCCGGCCGCAGGATACGTTCTGCCAGCTGTGGCCCGGACTCCTGGCCACAAAGCAGGCGGTATGGATCTGGGCTGTCGGTACACACCAGCTGACATCACCGACATCGGTCGAGCCCTTGCTCTGCAGTTCATTGTGCTCATACGGCACCAGGAAATCATTGATCACCCTTGTCCCGTTTTCCGAATGCTCACGCACATACGCCACGGTTTCCGGCGAAGAGGCTTCGTTGATGCCTGGCAGGCTGTCGCTCTTCATTTCGATGGAAGCGTACAGATCCTTTGCATAGGCCCACTCTTCTTCGGTGTATTCCGGCAGCGGCACTGCCTTGAAATTATCATACAGGACTTCTTCCAGCACTCTGTTCGGCACGGTGTTCGAGCAGCCGTCGATGA
>JAFWEA010000043.1 GCA_017543005.1 Solobacterium sp.
CAGAAAGACCAGCCGTATGACCTGCTGGCCTGCCGCATTGATCATCAGACCCACAGTCTGCGCACGGTGCTGGAAGACTCCTGCAAGGTGGAACTGCTGGATTTCCGCAGTGATGCCGCCTACCGGATGTATGAAGCGGCCCTGTCCTTTATCTATACACTGGCTGTGGAGAAGGTATATGGCAAGGAAGCGCTGGTCAGTTTTGAAAACAGCCTGAGCCATGGCCTGTTTACAACGATCCGCGGTGTTGCCGGTGAGATCTCAACGGAGAAAATCATGGCGGCCATGGCTGAGATCGTGGCCCAGAATCTGCCGTTTATCGGGATCAACATGGACCGGGGAGAAATCATTTCCTACCTGGAAGCCAGGGAGAACACAGATGATCTGCGGCTGCTGCGCAGTGCGCCGGATATCCATACAGCCCGGCTTTATACCCTGGACGGGCGGACCGAGCTGTGCTTCCACGATCTGGTTCCTTCCACCGGGTATGTGAAGTATTACGAGGTTGTGCGCTATAAGAGCGGCTTCCTGCTGCGCTTCCCGCGCACGGCAGCCCCGACGGAAATGCCGCCGTTTGCGGACGATGCCGAGAAACTGTATGACGCCTTTGCCGAGAATACCCGCTGGGGCCGGCTGGCCGGGGTCAGTTCGGCGATGCAGCTGAATGAGACGATCGCCTCCGGGAATGTGCAGGAGCTGATCCTGCTGTGCGAAGCCCTGCAGGAAAGAAAGATTGCCGAGATTGCCTCGCGGATCCACAACAGCGGCAAGCGCTTTGTGCTGATCGCCGGGCCGTCTTCTTCCGGCAAGACAACCTTTGCCAAGCGGCTGAGTATCCAGCTGCGGGTATTGGGCGTAAAGCCGCTGTACCTCGGCACGGATGACTATTTCAAGGAACGCGATGAAACCCCGCTGAATCCGGACGGCTCCAAGGATTTCGAAAGCCTGGCAGCCCTGGACCTGGATCTGTTCAGCCGGCAGATGAATGATCTGCTGGACGGGCGTGAAGTGGATCTGCCGCTGTTCGATTTCCAGGCCGGCACCAAGCGCTTCGGCAACCGCATTGTCACGATTGACAGCACCCAGCCGATCATCATGGAAGGCATCCATGCGCTGAATCCGGAAATGACTGCCGGCATTGACGACAGCAAGAAATTCCGCATCTATATCAGCCCGCTGACCCAGCTGAACATCGACCCGCATAACCGGATCTCCACTACCGATGCCCGGATGCTGCGGCGCATTGTCCGCGACCATCAGTTCCGCGGCTGGCCGGCAGATACGACCATCATGAGCTGGGACAAGGTCCGGGCCGGGGAACGGGTGAATATCTTCCCGTATACCAAGGAGGCCGATGTCTTCTTCAACAGTCACCTGCTGTATGAACTGCCGGTGCTGAAGAAATACGCAGCCCCGCTGCTGAAGGAAATCGAAAGAAAGAATCCGGCTTACGGGGAGGCCCGGCGGATTCTTGATTTCCTCGATTTCTTTGCGGAACTGGAAGATTCTTCCGGGATTCCGAACAATTCCATCATGCGGGAATTTATCGGCGGAAGCGTTGTCGTGTAAGCAGCTCGGCCAGATACCAGCCGGCCGCCCCGCCCAATGTGTTGGTGATGACATCGGTGATGTCACTGATGCGGCTGGTGCTGATCAACGGCTGCAGGAGCTCAATCGAAAGACTGAAGATCAGGGTCAGGAGAATGCATTCTCCGGGCCCTTTTCCGTAGATCCGGTTCATGGCGGCTCCGAAGGGCAGCGTAATCAGTATGTTCAGGACAACTTCCTGCAGGGCATTGCTGTGACCTTCGATGATATCGACGAAGGGATCCAGGTTCATCGGCCGGTAGGCATGGCTGAACAGATCCGGCAGGTTGTTCCAGACCGGGAACAGCGTATGGTACAGGACAAAGCCGACATAGAGAAAGAACCCTGTCTTGTAAAGCAGGGCTTTCCGTCCCTGGGCCCGGAAGCGGGGGAACAGGAACAGGGAATATATGAATGTCAGTATCAGGCAGTCCTGGAAATATGTCATAAAAAAACAATTCCTGTGAGGAAATGGTATCACAGAATCAGAGGATATTTGTGAATTCATTCTGAATTCTGTCATGCCGGGATACCTGTTTTCGAAGCATAGCCTATTCGGCATAGTATTTTTCTTTCTTCAGGTCGGATTCCAACTTATAATGATCAGGTATGACAGAAAAAAGAGGTAGTACAATGAATAACCAATCCAGAGGAAAACTTCTGGCCCTGATCCGGTGCTGTCTGTGCATCGGCGGGTCATTCGGCATTGTCAGCAACTGCATGGGCATCTTCTTCTCGCCGATCTCGCAGGACCTGCAGGTCGGCATCGGCAGTGTGTCGGTCATGGTGACCTTCATGGGTCTTTCCGGGGCATTCTTCGCCCCGCTGTTCGGCAAACTGACGCAGACAAAACCGCTGAACCTGCTGATGAGTGCGGGGGTCATCCTGACCATCGCAGCGGCTTTCTTCGTTTCCGCGGCCACGGCGGTCTGGCAGCTGTGCCTGGGCGGCGTGCTGATCGGCATCGGCATCCAGTGCTTTGCGGCGATTCCGGTCACCATGGTCCTGCGTGACTGGTACCGGGAGAAAAACGGCGGTGTCATCGGTATTGCCATGGGACTTTCCGGCGTGGCCGGCATGATCATGAATCCGATATTCAGCCGGCTGATCACGATGTTCGGCTGGCGCACAACCTACCGGATCCTGGCCCTGATCCTGGCCGCCCTGATCCTGCCGTGCACCCTGACCATGAAGATGAATCCCGAACCGAAGGCAGCTGCCGCAGAACAGGGCGGTACCGCCGGCGGCAGTACGGTTGTCCCGCAGGCCATGAAACTGACGCTGTTTGCGGCCGTCATCTTCATCTCCATGCTGGTCTCGATGAATCCGCATCTTTCCGCCTATGCGATTGACCGCGGCTACACCCTGGAAAACAGTGCCATGGTGCTGTCGGCAGCCATGCTGGCAAATGTCAGCTTCAAGCTGCTGCACGGGTTCCTGGCTGATCATATGGATCCGATTGTTTCAACCATGCTGATGGCGCTGACCGGCTGTGCCGGCACGATTATCCTGCTGCTGTTTGCCGGCAACAGGGTGCTGATGCTGGGCGGGGCTTTCCTGTACGGCGCCTACTTCACCGTGACGACCGTCGGTCTGACCCAGCTGACCCAGATTGTGGCCAAAGACCAGTACACAAGTGTTTATTCGGTCGTCATCATGCTCAACTCGATCTTCTATGCCCTGTCGGTTTCCCTCAACGGCATTCTGTATGACATGACCGGGGCTTACAGGATCGTGCTGCTGATGATCATTGCCTACGCCGTGCTGGCCCTGGTGCTGATGACAAGAATCCGCGCCAAGTCTGCAGGCACAGACAGAGTGTGATAAGATACTGAAAAAGAGAGGTCTCTTATGAAATTCATCATTGAAAAAGAAGTGTTTGAGAAACTGCCGACAGCCTGCTTCGGTGTGGTTGTAGCCAAGGGTGCGGACAACACCGGGCACTACGAGAAGATTGATCAGCTGCTGGACGAAAGCATTGCCACGGCTTCGGCCCGTTTTGAAGGCAAGAAGGTCAAGGAAGAACCGGATATCATCCCGTACCGGGAAGCGTTCCGGGCCTTGGATATCAACCCGAACAAGTATATGTGCTCGGCTGAGGCCCTGTTCACCCGCATTGCCAAGGGCAAGGGCATGCCGCACATCAATCCGCTGGTTGACCTGAACAACGCCGTCTCCCTGAAGCACACGATCCCGATGGGAACGCATGACCTGGGTGTATCGGCAGAGGATATTGAAGTCCGCTATTCCCGGGAAGGGGATATCTTCATCCCGTTCGGGGCAGAGGAGCCGGAAGCCGTGGATGCCCACGAAGTCGTCTACGCGGTCGGCAATGATGTCAGAACCAGACGCTGGACCTGGCGGCAGAGTGAACACGGCAAGATCGGTCCGGAAACGAGCTATGTCTTCTTCCCGCTGGACGGCTTTACGGATCACAACAAGGACGAGGTCCTGGCGGCCCGGGACGAACTGGCCCGGCTGCTGGAAGAAATCTTCGGCTGTGCCGTCAAGACCGGCTATCTGGATGCGGAAAACCGGGAGATGGACCTGAGCCTCTGATATGGAAGAATTCACATATGTGCTGGAATCTGTACGGGACTGGATCGTCAGTACGGCGGCAGATCATGGTGAAAAACTGAAGGTAACCGTCACGGAGGATGAGGAAGACTGCCTGGTGGTGAACCTGGAAAATGACCGCTATGTCAGCTGTCTGGCCATTGACAACTACGGTCATCATCCTTACCGCTATCTCGAATATACTGTGTATGATCTGCGCCGGGGCATGAACCAGAAACCGGTTTACAGCTATACGGACAGGGAAAACAGCACAGTAAAGGAAATTGTGAACCACCTGGATGAAGGTCTGGCGCAGATGTTTGAGCCGCCGAAGAGGGGCTGGTTCCGATAAAAAACGAAAGAGTATCACGAATGATACTCTTTTTCGGTTACAGCAGGCCGAGGCCCGAGGCGATATGAACAATGAAGTCCTGGACGTTGGTCACGATGCCCCGGGAGGACAGGGAACCACGGTCAGCCAACTTATTTACGGCAAACTCGGAGATGTCCACGCTGTAGAAGTAAACTTCCCGTACGGTCCCATCCGGCAGCACCCGGAAGGACGGGGTCATATTGCCGACGGCGATGGTGTGCAGCACCGTGGCCATGCAGATGACGGTGGTAGCACTGCGGATCTCATTCCGCATGGCATCCTGGGCTTCATAGACATTCCCATAGACCGGCGGCAGGGGTCCGTCATCCCGGATCGAACCGGCCAGGACATAGGGCACATGGTTCTTCTCCAGGGCATGGATGATGCCGTTGTCGATCTTCTCTTCCGCGATGAAGGATGAGATACTGCCGTACTTGCGGACCCGGTTGATGGTATCGAGGTGATGGTAATGGCCGTTGGGCATGTTTTCCCTGGTTTCAATATCCTGACCCAGGGCCGTATGCAGCCAGGCGCCTTCGAGGTCGTGGGTGGCCAGGGCATTGCCGGCCAGCACGGCATGGACATAACCGGCATCGATCATCGCTGCTAGGGCTTTGCGGGCGCTGCCGTCAAAACTGAAGGCCGGGCCCATGACCCATACGATCTTGCCGTGGTCTTTCTCGTATTTCAGCAGATCGCAGAGTTCCCGGTAGTCCCGGGTAAGAGAGGTTTCACGGCTGCGGGACTGGCGGAACATGAAGACCTGTCTGTCTTCTTCCGGGGCTCTAAAGCCGTCCGGATGCACATAGATGCCTTCACTGCCGTCTTCCGTCCGGCCGCAGACGACCAGGTCACCGGCCTTGAGATGCCGGAATTCCGTGACCTTGATTTTTCCGTTTTCATATACGGGGACACAGTCCATGCGGCTTTCTTCGGCCAGCAGCCACTGACCGCTGATCCGGAAATACTCCGGATAGATGCTCATGGCATGGTAGTTGTCGGGGGCTACTGTATCTGTTTCTGCCGGCCGCAGAACGGCATCCGGGCAGGAAGCGAACATCGGATCGGTAAAATCCGGGGCATAATAGTCTCTGAGTCTGAACATGTCTGATGTCTCCTTATTCGCAATCATTATACATAGTTTAGCCGATTATAAAATATTTCTTAATTTCCGTTTTTCCCGCCCATTTTCCTTCAGGATTGGGTATGATATATACTGTTCCATTATGACTGAGGCAAAAGAGAAGAAACCGGCTTCCACCCGGAAGCGGACAAAAAAGAATACAGCGGAAACGGCTGCTGCC